>NZ_JABAEE010000003.1:0-205590 GCF_023701885.1 Pseudomonas sp. CG7
GGCCGGGAACGACCGTCGTCGGAACGCAGGATCGGCAGCACCGGCATCCATTCGCCGACCTTCAGCTCAGTCTTCGAGACCTTGGCCTTGAGAGCCACGCCCAGGCGACCGTAGTCGTCAGCCGGGCGACCGTCGTCATGAATCGGCAACAAGGACGTGTTCGCAGTACCACGGCCGCCGTCGAGCTTGACCGAGTACATCCCCAGCACATCCACGCCGAAGCCGACGGTGCCTTGGGTGAAACCGGACTTGGCGTCGAGGATGAAGCTCTGGGTCCATTCTTCGGCTTTGCCTTGGGCGTTGTTCGGGTTGGTGAAGTTGCGGTTGATGTAGAAATTGCGCAGGTTCAACGTGGCCTTGGCGTCATCGACGAAGCCTTCGGCGCTGGCGGTCATCGGCAGAAATGCGGCAAGGCTGCTGCAACCGAGCAGGACCAGAGCGGGGCTGGAGCTCAGAAGGGTACGGCGGTTTGGACGATGGTTGGGCGAAAAACGGACACGTGTGCTCACTATGGCGCTCCCTACTTTTTTGTTGTTTTTATTTGTCATACGTCGTCGTACAACATGGCGATGATTATTTGGAAGCGGCTGCTCGTTGTCAACTGGCCATTATCGGAATTATCCAACTGGGGTGTGCTTCAAAATGAGGCAGTGCAATGGCTGTCGCTGGCGCAGGCCAGGAACGAAAGCGGTGGCACCGAGTGGATACGGGGTTTGAGAATAGCGGGGAGGGGGCTTGGTTGTGCGATGACTGGTCTAAGACATTAGTCGAATGTAGGCGACCGGAAGGCTGAAGCGGGCTCTTGTGGCGAGGGAGCTTGCTCCCGCTGGACTGCGAAGCAGGCCCCGGTTTTTTGTTTCAACGCAGAAATTTTTGGGGCGGCTTCGCCACCCAGCGGGAGCAAGCTCCCTCGCCACAGAGGTGTGTTGTGAACCCTGTTTCCAGTCCAAACAGGCCTGTGTTTATCCAGACGTAGGATTGTTCGGGATTGGGCTACGTTGTCTTGCGCCGTTGCCTACAACTGCGCCAGAATCCGCCGGCTTGTGCGCCTTGGGCCAGGGTTTTATCGTTTCCGGGTCGCTGATTGAATCAGCGATCGGGTTTGGTAGCCCTGGTGTCGGTGCATAGCGTCATCTCTTGCAAGTGCGATCATGCACTTCGCTTTTTGGTGGCCATGCGCAGGGCCTCTTCGGAGGCGCCGGCTCCGATGCCCGGTCTACCAACCTTCGTATGGCCGCCACCCTTATTCGTTTGGTAGCGAAAGGGTGTTGGCTCCCTTTTAAATGCATCGGAGCTTCAACCATGTTCAAAGTAACCCCCAACCCACCCGATACAGATCCATCCAACTCAAAAGCGTTCGACGAAGCCGCCGACCGCATCCTCGACGCCTACCTCAAGCCCAAACCCAGCAAACCCGAGGCCGATCCTGGCCAACTGTTCACCGTGGTCAAAGGCGTCGACACCGAAACCCTGCTGGCCAACCTCAGCGAAAACCTGGCTTCGGCCAACGCCATGGTCAATGACCTGGCCTTCGACCTGAAAGGCTCGAGGCGCCACATTGCCCTGGGCATCCAGCAACTGATCGAACTGAGCGCAATGCTGGCAAACCGCGCGCTGGATAACGTCGAACCCCGCCAGTCGACATAACGCAAAACCCGCTTTTGTGGCGAGGGAGCTTGCTCCCGCTTGGCTGCGCAGCAGCCCCAAAATGGACTGACGCGGTTTTCCAGGGATAGCGCGCCAGCCGGTTTACGACTGCTGCGCAGCCGAGCGGGAGCAAGCTCCCTCGCCACAAAAGCTTTCCCACAAGCGGCATCGGTGTTTTCAAGAGTGGGTGAATGCTAGTCTTGACCAACGCTGTTGCCAGGGAGCCCTCATGGGCAATCACAAGATCGAGATTGGTCGCAGTAACGTCGAGAAAATCCTGTTGGCCGCCGAGAAGGTCTTCGCCGAGAAAGGTTTTGGCAGCACCGCCATGGCCGACATCGCCGCCGAAGTGCAGTTGCCGCGTTCCAACCTGCATTACTACTTCAGCACCAAGAGCGAACTGTACAGCGCCGTGCTGTTCGACCTGCTGGAAGTCTGGAAACAGGACGCCTTGTGCTTCGAAATGTGCGACGACCCGCGGGTGGTGCTCAGCAGTTACATCCGCGCCAAGATGAATCACTCCCGCAGCCGGCCCTACGGCTCTAAAGTCTGGGCCAACGAAATCATCCACGGCGCCCCGACCCTGGGCGAAGCGCTGGACGCCAGCCTCTATGACTGGGCCAAGATGAAGGAAGCGAAAATCCGCCAGTGGGTGGAGGACAAACGCATCCTGCCGGTGGAGCCTTCAAGCCTGCTCTACATGATCTGGGCCTCGACCCAGCACTACGCTGACTTCGATCATCAGATCAATATTCTCAATGACCATCAGCCGCTGTCGGACATGCAGTTCGAACGGGCGGTGCAGACGGTGACCAGTGTGATATTGCGGGGGATTGGGTTGGAGCCTTGAGTTTTTGTGGTGAAGCTGATGGCCCTATCGCGAGCAGGCTCGCTCCCACAGGGGATCGGTGGTGAACACAAAATTTGTGTTCACCACAAATCCAATGTGGGAGCGAGCCTGCTCGCGATGACGGCAGCCCAGGCACCTCAAGTTTCAAGCAGTGACATGATAGGGATTCCTCGGATCATGATTCCAATCCAAAAACGGCTTGCCGGTGTCCACCGTCACCATTTCGATGCAGTCCTGCACCGGGCAGGTGATCTGGCACAGGTTGCAGCCCACGCATTCCTCATCGATCACCTCATACACACGGGTGCCGTCCGCCTGCTTGAGGCTGGCGATGGCCTGGTGCGAGGTGTCTTCGCAGGCGATGTGGCAGCGCCCGCAACCGATGCACGCTTGCTGGTCGATCTTGGCGATGACCTGGTAGTTGATGTCCAGGTACTTCCAGTCGGTGGTGTTGCCCACCGCACGGCCGGAGAACGCTTGCAGGTTGGCGTGGCCCTGGCTGTCCATCCAACGTGACAGGCCGTCCTTCATCTCTTCGACGATGCGAAAACCATGCAGCATCGCCGCCGTGCAGACCTGCACCGCGCCGCTGCCCAGGGCAATGAATTCGGCAGCGTCGCGCCAGCTGCCGATGCCGCCGATGCCGCAGATGGGCAGGCCGTGGGTCTGCGGGTCGCGGGCAATTTCAGCGACCATGTTCAGGGCGATGGGCTTGACCGCCGAGCCGCAATAACCGCCGTGGGTGCTCTGGCTGCCGACGCTGGGCAGGGCCACCATGCGGTCCAGGTCGACGCTGGTGATGGAGTTGATGGTGTTGATCAACGACACCGCATCCGCACCGCCCCGATAGGCCGCGCGGGCGGCGACGCGGATGTCGGTGATGTTCGGCGTGAGCTTGACGATCACCGGCAGCGAGCAATAGGTCTTGCACCAGCGGGTCACTTGCTCGACGTACTCCGGCACCTGGCCGACCGCCGCGCCCATGCCCCGTTCCGGCATGCCGTGGGGGCAACCGAAGTTCAGCTCGATGCCGTCGGCACCGGTGGCTTCCACCAGGGGCAGGATGTTTTTCCAGGATTCTTCGACGCAGGGCACCATCAGCGACACGATCAACGCCCGATCCGGCCAGTCCTTTTTCACCTGGGTGATTTCCCGCAGGTTGATCTCCAGGGAACGGTCGGTGATCAGCTCGATGTTGTTGATGCCCAAGACCTCGCGATTGGCGCCGTAGTGGGCCGAGTAACGCGAGGACACGTTCACCGCCGCCGGGTCCTCCCCGAGGGTTTTCCAGACCACGCCCCCCCAGCCGGCCTCGAAGGCGCGGACGACGTTGTAGGCCTTGTCGGTGGGTGGCGCGGAGGCCAGCCAGAACGGGTTGGGGGCTTTGATGCCGGCGAAGACAATCGACAGATCGGCCATTTACGCAGCCTCCACGTTAAGCATCAGTTGAGCGTTGATCGCCTCGGCGGCGAGTTTGCCGTGCTGCACGGCCTGCACGGTGAGGTCCTGGTCGAGGCTGGTGCAATCGCCGCCGGCGTAGACCCCGGGAACGCTGGTGCGCAGGTGTTCGTCCACCAGGATCCGCCCGTCCTGGCGCTTGAGTTCCCGGGCCAGTGGGTCCACCAGCGCGTTGTCGTCGAAGGCTTGGCCGATGGCTTTGAAAATGGCGTCGGCGGGCAGGTCGAAGGTCTCGGCGCCGATGACCAGTCGGCCGTTTTCCAGGTGGGTACGGGAAAAGCGCATGCCGCGCACCTGCCCGGCGTCATCGAGCAACACCTGTTGCGGTTGGGCCCAGGTCAACAGGCGTACCTGATTGGCCTTGGCGATGTCTTGCTCGTGCAAGGTGGCGCCCATGTCCTCAAGGCCGCGGCGGTAGACCAAGTTGACGTCCCGGGCGCCGAGGCGAGCCATTTGCACGGCCATGTCGATGGCGGTGTTGCCGGCGCCGAGGACGATGCAACGGTCGGCCAGGGGCAACTGACTGAGGTCATCGGCCTGGCGCAGTTCGCGGATGTATTCGGTGGCGGCCAGCAGCCCCGGGGCTTGTTCGTCGCTCAGGCCCAGTTGTTTGCTGGCGGCCAGGCCGAGGCCGAGGAACACCGCGTCGAACTGCTGGTGCAGGTCGCTCAGGTTGAGGTTCTCGCCGAGTTTCTGGCCGTGGCGGATTTCGATGCCGCCGATGTCCAGCAGGAAGTCCAGCTCCCGTTGGGCGTAATCGTCCACCAGTTTGTACTTGGCGATCCCGTATTCGTTGAGGCCACCGGCCTTGTCGCGGGCTTCGAAAATCACCACGTCATGGCCGTGCATCGCACTGCGATGGGCACACGACAACCCCGCAGGCCCGGCGCCAACCACGGCGATGCGCTTGCCGGTGGCGGCGGCCCGTTGAAACGGGTGCGCGCTGAAGTGGGCGTTGTCCACCGCGTAGCGTTGCAGCGAGCCGATCAACACCGGGGCGCATTCATGGGCATTGTTGCGCACGCAGGCTTGCTGGCACAGGACCTCGGTGGGGCAATCCCGGGCGCAACTGCCGCCGAGGATATTGGCCGAGAGAATTGTCTGCGCCGCGCCTTGGACGTTGTCCTGGTGGATGTTGCGAATGAACGAAGGAATATCGATCTCGCTCGGACAGGCGTTCACACAGGGTGCGTCGTAGCAATACAGGCAGCGGGACGCTTCCAGGTGGGCCTGGCGTGCGTTGAGGGGCGGCGCCAGGTCGCTGAAGCGGGCGGCGAGGGTGGCCGGGTCTTCCTGGGAATGGGGGAGATGACTCAAGGGCTGGATCATGGAATGGGCCTCACGGTGTTTGAGGTGCTGCCTCTGGTGGGCAGTGGGGTTTTTCGGTTGCCTGGACTGACGCCTTCGCGAGCAGGCTCGCTCCCACACTGGATCTTGGGTGGGCGCGAAATGGGTGTGCACTGCGGATCCTGTGGGAGCGAGCCTGCTCGCGAAGGCCGAAGGCCTCGATTTCAGCGTTTCACCGCTGTTGGTTTATTCAACTCGGCCCGCTTGCTCAGCAAATCGAACACCGCCGGATACGCCGGCCGTTCGACGTAGCGCCCGGCACCGCGTTCGGCCCGCAGGTCGCCGTCGGCCCACACCAGCCGACCCTGGCTGATGGTGTGGCTGGGCACGCCGCGTACGGTCTTGCCTTCGAAGATGTTGAAGTCCACTTGCTGGTGGTGGGTCTTGGCGGAAATCGTGCGGCTGCCCTGGGGATCCCAGAGCACCAGGTCCGCGTCGGCACCGACGCGGATCGCGCCCTTGCGTGGGTAGAGGTTGAAGATTTTCGCGGTGTTGGTGGAGGTGAGGGCGACGAAGGCCTGCATCGACAATTTGCCGCTGTTGACCCCCTCGTCCCAGAGCACCGCCATGCGGTCTTCGATCCCGGCGGTGCCGTTGGGGATCTTGCTGAAGTCGTCACGTCCGGCGGCTTTCTGTTCGGCACAGAAGCAGCAATGGTCGGTGGCGGTGGTGTGCAGGTTGCCGGACTGCAGGCCACGCCAGAGTGCTTCCTGATGCCCCCGTGGGCGGAAGGGTGGACTCATCACGTAGCCGGCGGCGGTCTGCCAGTCCGGGTGGCGATAAACGCTGTCGTCCAGCAGCAAGTGCCCGGCCAGGACTTCACCGTAGACCGGCTGGCCCTTGCTGCGGGCGTAGGTGATTTCGTCCAGGGCTTCCTGGGTGGACACGTGCACCAGGTACAGCGGCGTGCCCAGGGTTTCGGCGATGCGGATGGCGCGGCTCGCGGCTTCGCCGTCCACTTGCGAAGGCCGTGACAGCGGATGGGCTTCGGGGCCGGTGATGCCTTGGGCCAGCAGCTTGCGGTGCAGGGGATACACCAGTTCGCCGTTCTCGGCGTGCACGGTGGGCACCGCGCCCAATTCCAGGCAACGCTCGAAGCTCGCGACCAAGGTGTCATCGGCGGCCATGATCGCGTTCTTGTAGGCCATGAAATGCTTGAAGCTGTTCACGCCGTGGTGGCTGACCAGCTCGGCCATTTCTTCGCGGACCTGTTCGCTCCACCAGGTGATTGCCACATGGAAGCCGTAGTCGCTGGCGCTTTTTTCGGCCCAGCCGCGCCATTGATGAAAGGCTTCCATCAGTGACTGCTGGGGGTTGGGGATCACGAAGTCGATGATCGAGGTGGTGCCCCCGGCGAGGCCCGCCGCCGTGCCGCTGTAGAAGTCTTCACTGGCGACCGTGCCCATGAACGGCAACTGCATATGGGTATGGGGATCGATGCCGCCGGGCATCAGGTATTGACCGCTGCCATCGAGCACTTCGACAGCCGCCGGAACATGCAGGTTTTGACCAATGGCCTGGATGACGCCGTCGGCGCAAAACACATCGGCGCGATAACTTTCATCATGGGTAATAACGGTGGCGCCACGGATCAACAGAGACATTCCGAGTTCCTCGCAGGCATGACCGACTGTTGTCGGTTCTTTATGTTTTATCCATCACGGTAGGTAAAGTCGTGCCGGCTTACATTCCTGTCACGACTGTCAGGATTAGACGCTAGCTGGAGTTATTGAAATGAGCAAGATTATTTTTTATAAGCTTATGCGTTAATTAACTTATTGAAAATTAAAGATTAATTTAAAAAATCACCAAAATGGTGAGCCTGCTCACCATTTTGACGCACTTGACAGGATCGTTATTTGAGCGAGATTTGTCATGGTAAATCAGCGGCTTGAAAGCGTTAGAAGTGCGGGCCAGACACCTCGCGTTGTTGCGGGCTGCACCACTTTGAATCTCCCGCTCGACAGGGCGTGAAGGTCATCTAGCCTCAATGTCGGAAAGCCGGGACTGAAACAAAGCAATCACTTGGCTTTAAAACGTTAAACATCAAAAGGTTGAAAGGGTTATATCGATCGTCCGGTCAGCTCGGCGCGTTATTCGGCACGGTTATTGAGTGCCGTCGTGGCCTGGCGGGGTGGTGGATAGCACGCGTGCAAGTACTCCGGCCATCGCCAGTCGATGAGCAAAAATAATGAAAACAGTGGAGCGGACATGACCAGATCAACAGTGACCGAGCGCGACGGATTATTCGAGCTTGAAGCCGGCAGCGACGTCCTCGACAGCCCCCGTTATAACCACGACATCGCGCCGACCAAGGTGCACGAGCGAACCTGGAACAAATGGCACATCACCGCACTGTGGGTGGGCATGGCGATCTGCGTGCCGACCTATACCCTCGGCGGCGTGCTCACCGCTTATTTCGGTTTGACGGTGGGCGAGGCGCTGCTGGCGATCCTGTTCGCCAACATCATTGTGCTGATCCCCCTGACCCTGAACGCCTTCGCCGGGACCAAGTACGGCATTCCGTTTCCGGTGCTGTTGCGCTCGTCCTTCGGCGTGATTGGCTCCAACGTGCCGTGCCTGATCCGCGCCCGGGTGGCGTGCGGTTGGTTCGGCATCCAGACGATGTTCGGCGGGTTGGCGATCCACTTGTTTCTCGGCTCGGTGTTCGAAGGCTGGAAGAGCCTGGGCGGCACCGGCGAAGTGATCGGCTTCATGGTGTTCTGGGTCATCATCCTGTGGGTGGTGTTGCGCGGTGCCGAGTCGATCAAGTGGCTGGAAACCTTGTCTGCGCCATTGCTGGTACTGGTGGGGGTGGGGCTGTTGGTGTGGGCGTTGCCCAATGTCTCGTTGACTGAACTGATGGCGGTTCCGGCCAAGCGTCCCGCAGGTGCCGGGGTGACGAGCTATTTTCTTGCCGGGCTGCCGGCCATTGTCGGCTTCTGGGCCACCCTGTCGTTGAACATTCCGGACTTCAGTCGATATGCCAAGAGCCAGAAAGCCCAGATCGTCGGGCAGATCATCGGCCTGCCGTTGACCAGGTTCCTGTTCGCCTCCCTCGGTGTGGTCATGACTGCCGCCTCGGAGAAATTGGTGGGGGTGACCGTCTCCGACCCGGTGACGTTGATCGGGCACATCCAGAGCCCGGTGTGGGTGGCGCTGGCCATGGTGCTGATCATCGTCGCCACGCTCTCGACCTACACCGCCGCCAACATTGTCTCGCCCACCAACGATTTCCAGAACCTGGCGCCGAAACTGATCGGCCGCACCAAGGCAGTGATGCTCACCGGATTGGTAGGGCTGGCGCTGATGGCCCATGAGTTGTTGAAGAAACTCGGCCTGATCGTGTCCGAGGTCAGCCTCGAGTCGGTCTATTCCAACTGGCTGCTGGGTTATTCAAGCCTGCTGGGGCCGATTGCCGGGATCATGGTGGTGGATTATTTCCTGATCAAGAAACAGCAACTGGACCTGGCCGGGTTGTACCGCGACGACATTTACCCGGCCTGGAACTGGAACGGCTTCATCGCCTTTGGCGTGCCGGTGGTATTGACGCTGTTGTCCCTGGGCAGCGATGCGTTCAGTTGGTTCTACAGCTATGGCTGGTTCACCGGCTCGGCGCTGGGTGGGGTGATTTATTACGGGTTGTGCAGCATGCAAGGGGCCAGCCCGGCGGTCGCCAAATCACCTCTGCAATAGCAGATGAATGCGGTGCCTGTGGGAGCGGGCTTGCTCGCGAATGCGGTGCGTCAATCAACATCAATGCTGACTGATACACCGCATTCGCGAGCAAGCCCGCTCCCACACTGGACCGCGTCGAAATGAGATAACTGCCTGAAGGAGATCCCCATGAACGCAGCCCTCGACGTCCTGCAATCCACCCATCAGCACATCAACCGCGACCGCCTGTGGCAATCGCTCATGGACCTGGCCCAGCTCGGCGCCACGGTCAAGGGCGGCGTGTGCCGGCTGGCCCTGACCGACCTCGACCGCCAGGCCCGCGACCTGTTCGTGCAATGGACCGAGGCGGCGGGCTGCACCGTCAGCATCGATGCGGTGGGCAATATCTTTGCCCGTCGCCCCGGGCGCAATCCGAACCTGCCACCGGTGATGACCGGCAGCCACATCGACACCCAACCCACCGGCGGCAAGTTCGATGGCTGCTTTGGCGTGCTATCCGGGCTGGAAGTGCTGCGCACCCTCAATGACCTGAACATTGAAACCGAAGCACCGTTGGAGGTGGTGGTCTGGACCAACGAAGAAGGCTCGCGCTTCGCCCCGTGCATGATGGGCTCCGGGGTGTTCGCCGAGAAATTCACCCTCGAAGAAACCCTCGCCAAGACCGACGCCGAAGGCATCAGTGTGGGCCAGGCGCTCAACGCCATCGGCTATGCCGGCCCGCGCAAGGTCAGCGGGCATCCGGTGGGGGCGTACTTCGAGGCGCACATCGAGCAGGGGCCGATCCTCGAGGATGAGGGCACGACCATCGGCGTGGTGATGGGTGCCCTGGGGCAGAAGTGGTTCGACCTGACCTTGCGTGGCGTCGAAGCCCACGCCGGCCCGACCCCGATGCACCTGCGCAAGGACGCCCTGGTGGGCGCCTCGATCATCGTCGGTGCCGTCAACCGCGCAGCCCTCGGTCATCAACCCCATGCTTGCGGCACGGTCGGTTGCCTGCAAGCCTATCCGGGGTCGCGTAACGTCATTCCCGGCGAGGTGCGCATGACCCTGGATTTCCGTCACCTGGAACCGGCGCGCCTGGATTCGATGATCGCCGAGGTCAAGCAGGTGATCGAAGACACCTGCCGGCAACACGGCCTGACCTTCGATTTGAAACCCACCGCCGACTTCCCGCCGCTGTATTTCGACCAAGGCTGCGTCGACGCCGTCCGCAGTGCTGCCCAAGGGCTGGGCCTGTCCCATCTGGACATCGTCAGCGGTGCCGGCCATGACGCGATCTTCCTTGCCGAACTGGGCCCGGCCGGAATGATCTTCGTGCCCTGCGAAGGCGGCATCAGCCACAACGAAATCGAAAACGCCGCCCCGGACGACCTCGCCGCCGGTTGCGCAGTGCTGCTGCGAGCGATGCTGGCCGCCTCCCAGGCGATTGCCGAAGGACGCATGGCGGCGTGAGGGGGCCGATGCACTATTGCAAAGCCATGTGGTCGTAACTTTCAGCGCATCCATGCTTGAAACCTACTGACCACATGGAGACCCAATGAATCAGCAAGTCCCGACCACCGATACCAACCGTCGTCAATTGCTGCAGATCATTGCCGGGCTGTCCGACGGGGTGATGTTGATCGAGGTCGACCAGACCATTGCCTGGGCCAACGCCGCAGCGTTGGCCATGCACGGCGTCGAGGACCTCAATGAGCTGGGCACCACGGCCCGGCAATACGCCCGGCGTTTTCAATTGCGTTACCGCAACAACCATCCGTTGACCGACGACAACTACCCCATCGCCCGGGTGGCCCGTGGCGATGAGTTCAGCGATGTGCTGGTGGAGGTTACGCCCAAGGCCGACCCGGATCGCACCTGGGTGCATCGGATTCGCAGCATGGTGCTGGCCGACCGTAATGGTGAGCCGGAACTGCTCGTGCTGATCCTCAGCGATGCCACCGAATGGGCCAGCGCCGAGCAGCGTTTCGAAAAGACCTTCGGGGCCAACCCGGCGCCGGCGGTGATCTGTCGTCTCAGCGACCTGCGCTACATCAAGGTCAACCCCGGGTTCCTGGAGATGACCGGCTATAGCCGTGACCAGGTGATCGGGCGTTCGGTGTACGAACTGGATGTGCTCGAAGCCGCCGAGAAGCGTGACCTGGCCATCGAGCGCCTGGGGCAGGGCGCGACCATTCCGCAAATGCAGGCTGAGTTGAAGTTGCCCGATGGCACCAGCAAGCAGGTGATCGTCGCCGGCCAGCCCCTGGACCTGCATGACGAAGACTGCATGCTGTTTTCCTTCATGGACATGGAGCCGCGCCGCAAGGCAGAGACGGCGTTGCGCCAGAGCGAGGAGCGCTTTGCCAAGTCGTTCCGCCTGTCACCCGTGCCCACGCTAGTGTGCAGCGCCGAACAACAGCTGCTGGAGATCAACGAAGCGTTTCTCCAGACCACTGGCTACGCCAGCGAAGAGCTGTTGGGTAAAACCGTGGAGGAAATCGGTTTCCTCGACAAGGCCGCCAGCGTCGCGCTGTTTGCCCGGCTGGAAAAGGCCGCCGCTGTCTCGAGCATCGACGTCAAGGTGCACAAGAAAGGCGGCGAACTGATCGATTGTGAGGGCGCTGCCGACACGGTGCTCATCCAGGACAAGCCCTGCTACTTGCTGGTGCTGATGAACATCACCGAACGCAAGCGCTCGGAACTGGAACTGGTGGCGGCGATCGAGGAGGTGATGAAGGACGCGTCCTGGTTCAGCCGGACCCTGATTGAAAAGCTGGCCAACGTGAAGAGCATCAATGCCCAAGTGCCCAGCGCATCCTTCACCGAGCTGACGGCCCGGGAGCGTGATGTACTGGGGCTCATTTGTGAGGGGCTGGCCGACAAGGAAATCGCCGCGCGCCTGAAGCTTGCGCCTAATACGGTGCGCAATCATGTGGCTACACTGTATTCGAAACTGGATGTCCATAGCCGCAGCGAGGCGATTGTCTGGGCGCGGGAGCGGGGTTTGTTCGCCAATGAATGGCGAATGAAGGCACCATGATAGCCAGTGCAAATGCACCGGGTATGCTGGTGCAAATTCAGGTTTTGCAAGGGGGGGCTGTTCCTTAGGCTGTGAGTGTGCGACATCCTCCGTGATGCCGCGTCCCCCACGAAACACTCAAGGAATACGCCTCAATGTGCTATGAACGAACCCCATACGTGAGCGACAGGATGTCTATGCGGACCAGGAGGTCGGAGCTGTCTACCGTTCATTTGCGCCCCCGGGGCTGAGGTGCATCGTATGACCCATCTGGCCCCCTTGCGTGCCCGCCTTGAAGAAAGCTTTACGCCCTTGGCCTGCGAATGCAGCCTCAATGGCGATGGCACCCTCACCGTGCGCCTGTATCACCGTGAAAGCGGTGAGGTGGACCTGGTGGTAAGCGGCATGAGTGTCGACAGCGTCCGCTCGGAAGAGAGCATCGCCAAGTTGATCGATGAGCTGCGCTACGAGCTGCAAAACACCCCGCCGCATCGCAGTGAGCCCTGATAACTAAAGATTTGGCACACCACACCCAGTGGCGAGGGAGCTTGCTCCCGCTGGGCCGCGCAGCGGCCCCAATATCTGTCGGATGCACACGCAAGCCAAACCCTATCCATCGGTTTTGCGACTGCTTCGCAGCCGAGCGGGAGCAAGCTCCCTCGCCACAGGGGCTGCTCCAGCCCTGTGTTTACAACAACGTCGCCCGGCAATCGAGCACCAACCGCGCGCCGCCGTGCTCGCTGCTGCCCACTTCCAACGTGAACCCATGCAGATTGACGATCGCCGCGACGATCGACAAACCCAGGCCGAATCCGCCGTGCTGGCTACTGCCCTCGGCGCGATAGAAACGGCGAAACACGGCCTTGCGCTCGGCCTCGGGGATGCCCGGGCCGGAGTCGAGCACTTCGATGCGCGTGCTGTCGCCCTGATCGACTCCGCGCAGGATCACGGTGCCCCCCGGCGGAGTGAACTTGATGGAATTGCTCAACAGGTTCGACACAGCCTCGAACAGCAAGGCCCGGTCGCCGTTGAGCAGGGGCAGGGCGTCGGGCGCCTCCAGGATGAAGGTCAGTTCGCCTTCCTCGGCCAGGGGCAGGTAAAAATCATGGAGTTCTTGCAGTAGCTGCAACGGATCGAGGCGCACGAAGCCCGAGCGCCGCTGCTGGTCCTCCAGTTCGGAAATCCTCAACAAACCGCGAAACCGCGCCATCAGGGTGTCGGTCTCGGCGAGCACCTGGTCCATCTGCAAAGCCTCGGCGGAGCCGTCCGGTGCTTGCTGCTGGATGCGATAAAGTTGGGCGCGCAGGCGCGTCAACGGGGTGCGCAGGTCATGGGCGATGTTGTCGCATACACCCTTGACCTCGTTCATCAAGCGTTCGATGCGTTCGAGCATGGCATTGACGATCGCCGCCAGCATGTCCAGCTCATCGCGCCGGCTCGACAATGGCAGGCGATGGGTCAGGTCGCCGGCGACGATGGCTTCGGCGCTGGCCTGCAACTGGCGAATCCGCCGCAGCGGTCGGCGGCGCAACAGGTGCCAACCCGCGACGCCCGGCAGGATCGTCAGCGATACCCCCCAGAACAGCGCGTGCAAGATGATCCGCGTCACGGCGAACAGCGAGCCGTTGTCCCGGGCCAGGACCAGCCAGCGACCGTCCTGGGTCCGGGTCGCCACCGCGTCGCAGCTGTCGGAAGGCACGCCCGGTTGATCGGAGTCGACGCAGCCACCGAGCATGTGGATCTTGCCGTCCAGCGGCAGGTCGGCGGGCACCCGCTGGATCGGTCCGCTCAAATGGCGCAATTGCGGATCGAACAGCCCGTAGGCATCGACGCCGCGCTCGTCCAGCGTCAGGCTGGCCATGAGCGCGTCTTCCAGTTGGTCGCCGTGGATCCGCGCGAACAGGTGTTGGCGTTGCATCAGGGAGTGCTTGGCCAGGCTGTCGAGGTAGCCAAACACTTCGTAATACATGACTCCCATCAGGATCGCGCTCCAGATCACGAACAGCGACCTGTACAGCGCCAGCAGACGGCTGCTGGAGGAGCGCCAGCCCTTAGCGGGGTTCAGCAATGACATAGCCGGAACCCCGTACCGTGCGAATCAGCGGTTCCAGGCCCGGCGGGTCGATTTTCTTGCGCAGGCGGCCGATGTGGACGTCGATCAGGTTGGTGCCGGGGTCGAAGTGATAACCCCAGACTTCCTCGAAGATCATCATGCGCGAGAGAATCTGGCCGCTGTTGCGCATCAGGAATTCCAGCAGCTTGTATTCGGTGGGCAGCAGGCTGAGCAGTTGTCCGTTGCGGCTGGCTTCGCGGCTGATCAGGTTCAGCTCAAGGTCGGCCACCCGCAGCGCGGTTTCCGGCTCGCGGGTGCCATTGTTGCGCCGCAGCAGCACTTCGACCCTGGCGGCCATTTCATCGGTGGCGAACGGCTTGGTCAGGTAATCGTCGCCGCCGGCCCGCAGGCCACGCACGCGTTCGTCCACATCGGAGAGGGCGCTGATCATCAGGATCGGCGTGGCCACGCCCATGGTGCGCAGGGTGGTGACAATCACCAGGCCATCGAGTTCGGGCAGCATGCGGTCGAGGGTGATGAGGTCGTAGTCGCCGCTGACTGCCCGTTCCAGGCCTTCGCGACCGTTGTCGACCCAATCGACATCCAGGCCGTTGCGGGTCAGCTCGGCAACGATTTCACGAGCGGTCACGGCGTCGTCTTCGATGGTCAGGATGCGGTTCATGGGCGGTACCCTGTAGAGAAATTGGAGCGATTGCGCAGCATTCTGCCAAAAATCAGCTGTCGGCTTCCTGAAAAAAAGTTCATGGACCGGCACACCGATTCGCTGGCCTGGATCAACACTTGGTCACAAATAATCCCTAACATGAATTTCGTGCGCACTATCATGTCGCGTCTGTTGCCCCGCTTCGGTGCGCTGTTGCCGGGTGCCGACGCGAACCGGTGAATGTGTGCCGCAAGGAGCCGAAACTTCACTGAACCTTCAAGGAAGAGCAGCATGATGCAACCTCAAGACGTTCTACGCCGAACATTCGATATCCAGCCGTTGACCCGCGCCGACATGACGGTGCGCCTGGACGGGCAAGTCGTCAACGCCGCCCGCGGGGAAACCGTCCTTACCGTCATCCAGTCCCTGGGGCAACGCCAGGTCGCCCGCAACGACCACGACCAGGTCAGCGGCGCCTGCTGCGGCATGGGTGTGTGCCAGTGCTGCCTGGTCAAGATCGACGGTCGCCACAAGCGCCGTGCCTGCCAGACCCTGGTGCGCCCTGGCATGCAGATCGAAACCCGGGTCAACCGCATCACCGAGACGGAGGCGCCATGAGCCTGGATCCGGTGATTGTCGGCGGTGGGCCGGCGGGCATGGCAACGGCCATCGAGCTGGCCTCCCACGGGGTTCGTTGCACACTGCTCGAAGAAGCGCCGCGCCTCGGTGGCGTCGTGTATCGCGGGCCGCTGCGCGATGGCGTCAGCCTCGACTACCTGGGGTCGCGCTACAGTGACGCCCTGGAGAAACTCCACGGTGAATTCCAGCAACACGCCGGCCTGATCGAGGTGCGATTAAGCAGCCGGGTCATCGGCGCCGAAGGCTTCCGGGCGCTGATGCTGCTGGATGCCGACGAGCGTCTGGGGGAGGTCGTTTATTCCCATTTGGTCCTGGCGGCCGGTTGTCATGAACGCAGCGTGCCGTTTCCTGGCTGGACGTTGCCGGGGGTGATGATGCTCGGCGGCCTGCAATTGCAGATCAAGAGCGGCGTGGTCAGGCCGCCAAGCCCGGTGGTGATCGCCGGTACCGGCCCGTTGCTGCCGCTGGTAGCCTGCCAACTGCACGCTTCGGGCGTGGCGGTGGCGGGGGTCTTCGAAGCCTGCGCGTTCGGCCGGATCGCCAAGGAAAGCCTGGCGTTGCTGAACAAGCCGCAGCTGTTCCTCGATGGCCTGAGCATGTTGGCCTATCTCAAGCTCAATCGCATTCCCGTGCGCTATGGCTGGGGCGTGGTACAGGCTGACGGCGAGGGCGAGTTGAGCCACGTCACCGTTGCGCCTTACTCCACGACCTGGGAACCCGACCTCAAACGCACCGAACAGGTGCCGGCCCAGACCCTGGCGGTTGGCTACGGGTTTATCCCGCGGACTCAATTGAGCCAGCAGATGGGCCTGGAGCACGGTTTCAGCGAGGACGGCTATTTGCGGGCGGTGTCCGATGCGTGGCAGCAAAGCAGCGAAGCGCACATTCACCTGGCCGGCGACATGGGCGGGATTCGCGGCGGTGAAGCGGCCATGCTCAGCGGGCGCATCGCAGCGCTGTCGATCCTGATGCAACGCAACGTACTCGCTCCGTCCGAGGCCCTGGCCCAACGGGAACGCTACCAGGCGCAACTGCAGCGGATCATTCGCTTTCGCGCCGCCGTGGATCGCTACACCCAGCGTGGCGCCGGACAAACCGCCTTGCCGGCCGCCGACACGGTGATCTGCCGCTGCGAACACGCCACCCGCGCCGACATCGACCGGTCGCTGGCGCAAGGCGTGCAGGACATGGCCAGCCTGAAGATGCGCACCCGCGTGAGCATGGGCGATTGCCAGGGGCGAATGTGCGTTGGCTATTGCAGCGACCGCTTGCGCGAAGCCACCGGTCGCGCCGACGTCGGTTGGCTGAGGCCGCGTTTTCCCATCGATCCGATTCCCTTTTCAGCGTTCCAGAACGTCGCCACGGAGGCCGTTTCCCATGATTAAGGACTATGACGTGGTCATCGCCGGAGGTGGTGTGATCGGGGCTTCGTGCGCCTATCAACTGTCCAAGCGAAAACACCTGAAGATCGCCTTGATCGACGCCAAGCGCCCCGGCAACGCGACCCGCGCTTCGGCGGGTGGGCTGTGGGCCATCGGTGAGTCGGTGGGCCTGGGGTGCGGGGTGATCTTCTTTCGCATGATGTCGGCCAACCGCAAGCGCCAGACCCAGGGCGCCGCTGTGGCGGTGGATGCCAGCACCCCGCACATCCTGCCCCAGTCGTTCTTCGATTTCGCCTTGCAATCCAACGCAATGTATCCGCAGTTGCACCGCGAATTGATCGACCGTCACGGCATGGATTTCAAGTTCGAGGAGACCGGGCTCAAGTTCGTGATCTACGACGAGGAAGACCGTTCGTACGCTGAGCACATCGTCGCCTGCATTCCCCACCTGGCAGACCAGGTGCGCTGGCTCGACCAGGCGGCCCTGCGCGCGGCAGAGCCGAATGTCAGCCATGAGGCCCTGGGCGCGCTGGAGTTTCTCTGCGATCACCAGGTCAGTCCGTTCCGCCTGGCCGATGCCTACACCGAAGGCGCCCGACAGAACGGCGTCGACCTGTTCTTCAATACCCATGTGACCGAGGTGCTGCGCAACGGCACGCGGGTGACCGGGGTGCAAACCGCCGAGGCGGGGACGTTCAACTGCCGAACCCTGATCAACGCCGCCGGTGCCTGGGCGGCGGACCTGAGCGAGCAGGCCACTGGCGTGCGGATTCCGGTCAAGCCGGTCAAGGGCCAGATCCTGCTGACCGAGCGCATGCCGAAAATCCTCAACGGCTGCCTGACCACCAGCGACTGCTATGTGGCGCAGAAAGACAACGGCGAAATCCTGATTGGCAGCACCACGGAAGACAAAGGCTTCGACGTGACCACGACATATCCGGAGATCGAAGGGCTGGTGCAAGGCGCGGTGCGCTGTATCCCGCAGTTGATCGACATCAATCTGAAACGAACCTGGGCCGGCCTGCGCCCGGGTTCGCCCGATGAGTTGCCGATCTTGGGGCCGATGCGCGGAGTGGCGGGCTACCTCAACGCCTGCGGGCATTTTCGCACCGGCATCCTGACCTCGGCCATCACCGGGGTGCTGCTGGATAAACTGGTGAACAACGAACCCCTGCCACTGGACATCACCCCGTTCCTGGCGGATCGCTTCGAAGTGGCGCCGACGGTAAAGCCCAGGGAAGTGGAGCTGGCCTGAGCAATCGCTGCACATAGCCAGCAGCCACCCGGGGACAAAAACTGTGGGAGCGAGCTTGCTCGCGATGGCGTCAGGTCAGTCAGTGCCTATATGCAGCTTGCGATGAGCCTCACGCAATAGCTGCTCGGTGGACTCCCAGCCCAGGCAACCATCGGTGATCGAGACGCCGTAGCGCATCGACGGGCCCAGCGGCTGGCAGCCTTCGAACAGGTGGCTTTCGAGCATCATGCCGATCAGGGAACGGTTCCCTTGCAGCCGTTGTTCCAGCACGTCATTGAACACCTGGGGCTGGCGCAACGGGTCTTTGCCGCTGTTGGCGTGGCTGCAATCCACCATGATTCGCGCCGGTATTTTCAGGCGGGTCAGGTCGTGGTGTATCTGCGTGACGCTCTGGCGGTCATAGTTCGGCCCACGATGGCCGCCGCGCAGCACCAGGTGGGTGTCGGGGTTGCCCGGCGTCTGGATGATCGCCGGATGCCCCTGGCTGTCGACGCCGAAATGTCGATGGGGGTGGGCCGCAGAGCGCATGGCGTCGCAGGCAATGCCGACTCCGCCGTCCGTGCCGTTCTTGAACCCTACCGGCATGCCCAGGCCGCTGGCCATTTCCCGGTGGATCTGCGATTCGGTGGTGCGCGCGCCAATGGCGACCCAACTGAGCAGGTCATCGAAGTAATGGGCGGCCATGGGTTGCAGCAGTTCGGTGGCGACGGGCAGGCCCAACTGGAGTACGTCGCGCATCAGCGCCCGGGACAAGGTCAGGCCGGCGGCCATGTCATCGCTGCCGTCCAGGCCAGGGTCGTAGGCCAGGCCTTTCCAACCTACGGTCGTGCGGGGCTTTTCTATGTAGGCGCGCATGACCAGTAGCATGCTGTCGCTCACTTCGTGGGCCAGGCGAGCCAGGTTGGCGGCGTATTCGAGGGCGGATTTCGGATCGTGGATCGAGCAGGGGCCGACGCTGACCAGCAGGCGGGCATCTTCACCGTCGAGGCTCGCGCGGATGGCCTGGCGCTGGGCGCTCACTTGGTGGCTCAACGCGGTGCTGAGCGGAAATTGCTGCTTGAGTTGCAACGAGCTGGGCAGACGCAGGGTCAGGGCTTCGTTGGCAGGATTGAGCGTGGACAGCGGCAAAGCGGAGACGGACGATTTCATGATTTGGCTTCCTGGACGGGTGGCGGGTTCGTTCCCGCGCGCCGGTCCTAGTGGGGTGTTCGACAATTGGCCGTATGGGCCCGCAATTGAGGCTTGCCACCGGTAGGTGACCGATCGGAGGCGGCAGGCTGTCCCGAACGGTGGCTGGTAAATCGCCAGGCGGAAAAACTGTCGTAACGGTAATAAGTGGCGTAGTTCATGGTTCAATCCTCAAGTTGTCGGGTGCTGAAAATGTTTGGAGCCGAAAAAACAAAACCCCCGGTCGGGAGGCCGACCGGGGGTTTGGAAAACTCTGGAAGGCGACCCGTTTAAAGTGGGCGCCGGTTGGGTATCAGGCGCGCCAGTGGCTAAACCAATACCCAAAATAAAAGCTGACCGGAGTTTGAACGCTGTTCGCCCGGGCAGCCGCAACCGAGCGCGGGGCGCTGGCGGTTTTAAGCGGTGATAGGGCGTCGAACATGGTCTGTCTCCGATGAATGGCCCTGAGCTTACTAGAGGGCGGGGCGCCGGTTCAATCAGAAAATTCTATCGAGGACATGTAAGTGTTCGTCCTGGCTTGAGTCCGCAGGGCTTTATGACACACTTCAGGTTTGCACCGCCTTCCAGGGATGAACCATGACCGTTCCAACCTTCGCCGCCGCCCAGTCGATTTCCATTGCGGGGGACACTCGCGCCAACCTCGCGAGCCATCAGCGTTTCATGCAGGCCGCCGCTGAACAGGGGGTGCAGTTGCTGGTCTTTCCTGAGTTGTCGCTCACCGGTTACGAACGTGGCCTGGCGGCAGACCTGGCGGTTCTGCCGGAGGATGCCGTACTGCAACCGCTGCGTGATTTGGCGCAAGCGCTCGGTCTGACCACCGTGGTGGGCATGCCGATTCGGCTGTCGACGGACGGCCCGGTGTTGATCGGCGCGCTGGTGCTCGGCGCCGACGGTTCCCTCGGGGTGTACAGCAAGCAGCACCTGCACCCGGGGGAAGAAGTCGCCTTCGCCCCGGGCCATGGTGGCTCGATGCTGGCGATGGGGCAGGATCGCATCGCACTGGCGGTGTGTGCCGATTTTTCCCATGCCAGCCATGCGGCCGCGGCAGCCGGGCAGGGCGCGACGCTGTATGCCGCGGGGGTGTTGATCACCGAGGGTGGCTACGTGCCGGATACGACGTTTTTGCAAGGCTATGCCCGGCATCACGCCATGACCGTGCTGATGGCGAATCATGGCGGCGTCACGGGCGGTTGGGAATCGGCTGGCCGCAGCGCCATTTGGGGGCCGGACGGTTCGCTGCTCGTGGCAGCACCGGGCACGGGCGAGTGGTTGGTGATTGTTCGCCGCGACGCCAACGGCTGGGCCGGGCAAGTCATGCCGGTGGCAGTGCTTTAACGAGGTATTCATGAGTTTCGAATGGCGTGCCGCAACGAACGGGGATATCGACTTCGCCCGGCAACTGACCTGCGACAACATGCTTGCTTATTACCTCAGGCATGATTTGCTCTGGCAGGACGAAGCGTTCGACCTGGCCTGGATCATTCGGCAGAACTGGATAATCAGCCGGGCAGGCCAGGCGCTGGGGTTTGTCAGCCTCAGCCGTGATGCCCGGGCGTTGTACATTCGCGAAGTGCAGATTGACCAGGCATTTCGCGGACAGGGCGCCGGCACCTGGGCGAGCGGACAGGTTTGGGGCTGGGTGGGGCTGGAGCGTCGGCCGGCGCTGCGCCTGACGGTATTCAAGGATAATCCGGCCAGGGCGTTGTACGAACGCATGGGCCTGCGGGTCGTCGGCGAGGACGAGTGTTTCCTGAGGATGCAGCGAGACGCCGGTGCTTGAAGCCTTGGATACCGTGCCGATAAAGATGCGTTGTAACTTTTATCTGTCCCTTTGCGCTAGGTCTGCGGGATGCTTTTTTGCTAAGGTGTCGTGCAACCCAAATAAGACCAAATCGTGAGGTGTCTGCTTGATTAGGGTGTTAGTGGTCGATGACCATGATCTCGTCCGTACGGGCATTACACGAATGCTGGCTGACATCGATGGCCTGCAGGTAGTTGGCCAGGCTGAATCCGGGGAAGAGTCCCTGATCAAGGCGCGTGAATTGAAGCCCGACGTGGTGCTGATGGACGTCAAGATGCCCGGCATCGGCGGCCTGGAAGCCACGCGCAAGCTGCTGCGCAGTCACCCGGACATCAAGGTGGTCGCAGTGACCGTCTGTGAAGAGGACCCATTCCCCACCCGGCTGTTGCAGGCGGGCGCGGCGGGCTACCTCACCAAGGGCGCTGGCTTGAACGAGATGGTCCAGGCCATTCGTCTGGTTTTTGCCGGGCAGCGCTACATCAGCCCGCAAATCGCCCAGCAATTGGCGATCAAGTCGTTCCAGCCAACCAACGATTCGCCCTTCGACGCACTGTCGGAGCGGGAAATCCAGATTGCCCTGATGATTGTCGGTTGCCAGAAAGTACAGATCATCTCCGACAAGCTGTGCCTGTCGCCTAAAACCGTCAACACCTACCGTTACCGTATCTTCGAGAAGCTTTCGATCAGCAGTGACGTCGAATTGACACTGTTGGCGGTGCGCCACGGCATGGTCGATGCCAGCGCCTGAACATGACTGAATTGTTTGATCCCAGCGCGTTCCTCTCCACTTGCAGCGGTCGCCCCGGCGTGTACCGCATGTTCGACAGTGAGGCGCGCCTGCTTTACGTCGGCAAGGCCAAGAACCTCAAGAAGCGCCTGGCCAGTTACTTTCGCAAGACCGGCCTCGCGCCGAAGACCGCCGCCCTGGTGGGGCGCATCGCGCAAATCGAAACGACGATCACCGCCAATGAAACCGAGGCGCTGCTGCTCGAGCAGACGCTGATCAAGGAATGGCGCCCGCCTTACAACATCCTGCTGCGCGACGACAAATCCTACCCCTACGTGTTTTTGTCCGATGGGGCCTTTCCGCGCTTGAGCATCCATCGGGGCGCGAAAAAGGCCAAGGGTCGCTATTTCGGCCCGTATCCCAGCGCCGGGGCGATTCGTGAAAGCCTCAGCCTGTTGCAGAAGACGTTTTTCGTTCGCCAGTGTGAAGACAGCTACTACAAGAACCGCACCCGGCCCTGCCTGCAATACCAGATCAAGCGCTGCAAGGCGCCGTGCGTGGGGTTTGTCGAGCCGCAGGTCTACGCCGAGGACGTGCGTCACTCGGTGATGTTCCTGGAAGGCCGCAGCAATGCGCTGACCGATGAACTGTCGGCGGCCATGGAGGAGGCGGCGGTCAACCTGGAGTTCGAACGGGCCGCGGAACTGCGCGACCAGATCGGCCTGCTGCGCCGCGTGCAGGACCAGCAAAGCATGGAAGGTGGCAGCGGTGACGTTGACGTAATCGCCGCGTTCCTCAACCCGGGCGGCGCCTGCGTGCATGTGAGCAGCGTGCGGGGCGGTCGCGTGCTGGGCAGCAAGAACTTCTTCCCGCAAGTGGGTATCGAGGAGGACGTGGCCGAGGTCATGGCGGCTTTCCTGGGCCAGTACTACATCAGCAGTCCGGAGCGCGACTTGCCTGCCGAGTTGATCGTCAATGTGGTCCATGACGATTTCCCGGCCCTGATCGAAGCCATCGACAAGCTTCGCGGTCGTGACCTGACCATCAGCCATCGCGTTCGCGGCACCCGTGCCCGTTGGCAGCAACTGGCCGTGACCAACGCCGAGCAGGCCCTGGGCGCGCGCCTGGCCAACCGGCAGCACGTGGCGGCGCGGTTCGAGGCCCTGGCCGATGTCCTCAACCTGGACGAGCCGCCGCAGCGACTGGAGTGCTACGACATCAGCCATTCCAGTGGCGAGGCGACCGTGGCGTCCTGCGTGGTGTTTGGTCCGGAGGGCCCGATCAAGTCCGATTACCGCCGCTACAACATCGAAGGCGTCACGCCGGGCGATGACTATGCGGCGATGCACCAGGCGTTGATGCGGCGCTTCGGCAAGCTCAAGGACGGGGAGGGCAAGTTGCCGGACATCTTGCTGGTGGACGGCGGCAAGGGCCAGTTGTCCATGGCCCGCGATGTGCTCAATGAACTGATGGTGCCCGACCTGATCCTGCTGGGCGTGGCCAAGGGCGCGACGCGCAAGGCCGGTTTCGAGACCTTGTATCTCAACGATGCCGCCCATGAATTCACCCTCAAGGGCGATTCGCCGGCGCTGCACCTGATCCAGCAGATCCGCGACGAAGCCCACCGTTTCGCCATCACCGGCCACCGTGCCCGTCGCGGCAAGACGCGCCGTACGTCTACACTGGAAGGTGTGGCAGGCGTCGGCCCGACGCGCCGTCGCGACTTGTTGAAACATTTTGGTGGATTGCAGGAACTGTCTCGTGCCAGCATCGAGGAGATAGCCAAAGCACCCGGTATCAGTAAAAAGCTCGCTGAGTCGATTTATGCAAACCTGCACAGCGAGTAGAATGCCCGTCAACCTCGCAGCCAGTTGTGCCGATGAATATCCCAAATCTGATTACCGTTCTACGCGTCCTGCTCATTCCGATCTTCATTTTGCTGTTCTATTTGCCGTACCACTGGAGCTACGTGGCCTCTGCCTCGGTCTTCGCCTTCGCCGCCGCGACGGACTGGCTGGATGGTTACCTGGCCCGACGCCTCGAGCAGAGCACGCCGTTCGGTGCCTTCCTCGACCCGGTGGCCGACAAGCTGATGGTCGCGGTGGCCCTGGTGCTGCTGGTGCAGGAGCACGGCAACCTCTGGCTGACCTTGCCGGCGGCGGTGATCATCGGCCGCGAAATTGTCGTCTCGGCGCTGCGTGAATGGATGGCCGAACTGGGCGCCCGCGCCCAGGTCGCGGTGTCGAACCTCGGCAAATGGAAAACCGCCGCGCAGATGCTCGCGCTGGTGATCCTGCTGGCCAACCCTTCGGATTTCAGTTTCTGGGTGCTGTTGGGTTACGCACTGCTGCTGGTTTCCGCAGGGCTGACGCTGTGGTCGATGGTCCAATACCTGCGCGCCGCCTGGCCGCATCTGCGGACGGATGTAGAGCCGAAATAAAACTTTTTTGAATCAAAGGGTTGACGGCGTAATCTGAATCTATAGAATGCGCCACACCAAGACGCGGGAATAGCTCAGTTGGTAGAGCACGACCTTGCCAAGGTCGGGGTCGCGAGTTCGAGTCTCGTTTCCCGCTCCAAATATTGCGCTGCAGAGTTCCACTGAATTCTGTAAGTGATTGAAATCAGGGCCTTTAGGCCCTTTTTTCGTTCCAGCGGGAACCACTGAAATCCAGCACTATCCGGTGCGTTTAAGTCCAGAATTGAGTCCAGGATTCTGACGAGCACTGAATCGTTTTAATGCTGGAGCAGTTTGTGTAGCGAGATGAGCATCTGGCCCTGACTCTATTCAGGAGCTCGCGATGGCACTCTCAGAAATGACAGTTCGGCATGCCCGAATCACTGGTAACGACTACACCCTCGGTGACAGTGATGGTCTCACACTCAATGTTACGGCCAGAGGCGGAAAAGTCTGGCTCTTCCGTTATTACTGGGCTGGCAAGCAGAAACGCATGTCCCTCGGTAGTTACCCCCAAATTGGGCTTAAAGAAGCCCGTACCCGTCGTGATGAAGCCCGTACCTTGGTTGCCCAGGGCATCAACCCCTACGAGCATCGTAAACAACAGCGACTTGCTGTTCATGCTGCGAAGGAGCACACCTTCGAGGCCGTGTTCAATCAGTGGGTAGAGTTCCGCAGGCTAAGCCTGAAGGAAGGGCGCCAGAGCACGCTCTCGCAAATCCTGAGAGTCTTCAACAAAGACGTCCTGCCCATACTGGGTGGGCGGTCTATTTACGATATCAATCGTCACGATCTGCTGGATTTGCTGAGCAGGATCGAACAGCGCAAAGCCTTAACGACAGCCGAAAAATGCCGGACGTGGTTCAACCAATTGTTCCGTTATGCGCTGGTGAAGATAGAGGGGCTAGAACACAACCCGGCTTCGGACCTTGATGTGGTCGCGCTCCCCAAACCTCCTGTTACGCACAATCCATTTCTCCGGACGGACGAGCTCCCGGCATTGATGGCTGCTCTTCGAAACTACGGTGGCGCCAACCAAACTCGGCTTGGCCTTCGGTTGTTGTTGCTGACCGGTGTCCGCACGGGCGAATTGCGGTTGGCGACACCCGACCAGTTCGATCTGGAGAAGCGCTTGTGGGTCATACCGGCGGAAGTGGTGAAACAACTCCAGTTAGCGATGCGCAAGCCAGGTAAGCGGGCCCAAAATGTACCACCTTACATTATCCCGCTGTCAGTCCAGGCGCTGGAGATCGTGCGTCACTTGCTGGACCAGGTGGTCCCTGCGCAACGCTACTTGTTTGCGCATCGAAGCGACCTGAGCAAGCGCATCAGCGAGAACACGCTGAATGGCGCGTTACGTCGGATGGGGTACGCCGATCAACTCACCGGTCATGGGATGAGGGCGACGATCTCAACGGCGCTGAATGAGATCGGATACCCGAAGGTGTGGGTGGATGCTCAGCTTTCTCATGCTGATCCGGACAAGGTGAGTGCAGCCTACAATCATGCGGAGTATGTCGAGCAGCGCCGGACCATGATGCAGGACTGGGCGAATCGTCTGGATCTTTGGGGGCAGGGTCAGCTGAAAGCGGCAAGCTCTCCGCTGACCATTCGTTTAGAGGGCGCAGCTTCATTACCTTCGTTGGAAAGCGCGAATGCAAACGCCGTTCTGTACAACGGTGGCTTCCCAGAGACGACTGTCCCAGCCTCCAAAACGTCCGTCAGCAACGAACCGGTCCTTAACGCTGCTCAGTATTCACCAGTCCTACCTGCTCCTACGCAGACTGAACAGCTGCGCGATCCCCAAGTATCTGAAATACAACGCCAGCGCGCCGAGATGCTAGCTACCTATGAAGCTTCGAATAATTTGCCGTTGCTTGTCTTCGCCAAACTGGCAGGCAAATCCCGAGATCAGATCAACCGCGATATCAAGGCTCGGCGCCTGCTATCCCTGAGCCTGGGGAATCGCGGTCAGCGCATTCCCGATTGGCAGCTTGATCCACTTCGGCACAAGTTGGTACTTGCCGCACTAGCGCGGTTTCCGGATGTCGATGCATGGAGGCTTTATGGCGCCCTTTGTAAGCCTCATGAGCGATTAAAAGGTCGCGCGCCAATCGATATGCTCAATATGGAAAATTTCGACGGGACCGCACAAATCGTTTGCAGTGCGCTGGGTTCAAGCTGAGGTGCTGTCTTCGTGCTGTGATAACGGATGTCGCTGCTTGCTTGGGTCCATCTAGCTCGGGCTGCCCTAAATGTGTGGACTTCACGCGTTGCCTGAGGTGCGGCGGAGATGGTCGGCAAGAGGCTTCTATTGCGCAGGAATACACCCTTTGGCATCTCGCTCCCGCCCTCTCTTGTCAGCTCTTCCCTCTCATTTGGGGGCTGCGTCTTGGGGATGGCGGATAACCACCCGGCCTCGTGCCGGGTTTTTTTTCGTTCGGCAGGCACGGCTGGCGGACAAACTTGGAATATCCAGCTACCCCATGTATGGGGTGCTAGGGGTCGAGTGTTCGAATCACTCCGTCCCGACCATATTTTTCAATGACTTAGCACAATCTTCACCGGTTGGGCTTTTTCATATCTGAAAAAATACTCCCACATTTACTCCCACGGATATCTTGGATCTCGGTAGCTATGCCATCTGAGAGGCGTTCGAGTCTTGTGTCCCCCGGACAGCCCCTCGGTGCAAGAACCTGAAGAAGCGAAGACTTTCGTTAATGAGCTGCCGATCTGGACAGTCCGCTAGGCAAGCTTCGGGCGATGGCTGTAGGTAACGCGGAGCTCTCTGTTGCTGGTGAAGTGATCCGGGCATTCGCTTAGACTTCGGCAGAGTCATCGAATATCACATGATTCCAGCGGCGGAGGTTCGTGTCGATGGGTGTTATGAACTTCCTGGTGATGGAGACATAGGGACGATCAGCGCAGTAACCATGTTTTTTGGAGAGAACGACCTTGACTGTATTTACAGGCTTCGGGTTCACCACGCTATGTGGCGCGACTCAGCGTCAACCGCAACCACCCAAGCACTGCATCGATAGCTTTAACAACTAGCACAGTATTTTCAGCTTAAAAAAATCTCAATGTGCCCCCAATTTTGCCCCCACTAAAATGCCGTAGACGAGCGATCACGAATGGCGATTCCCTGCATGATAGTTGGGAGCAATGTGCGACCGATATCGCGTTGTCTGAAAATCGAATGAATGCGATCGTGCGACCTGCACGGCGGGATTCAGATGAGGTGCGTACCGGCTTCGTTGCGAACGAGCGGGAGGCCTATTGCTCAGCACTGGACCTGTCCCAGCTGGACGACGTGATCGAGCGTTATCGGCGCCTGCGGAACGAGCGCGTTTTTGATTGTTTCCAGTGGTGGAAAGAGGTGAGGAACTATTACGACTACGAGACGACCCATCATCTCGTGGAAGGCATCGTGAAGTACGAATGCGAAGATGGTGTACGGCGCGACAGCTTTCCTTACACACGCCTTTTGTTGCAGCGCTCGACGCAGGCGCCGCATCTGGCAGAAAAGGGCGACCAGTCATATCGGATTGATCCAGATGCATGAGTGGTTGCACCGAGCCGCTCAGCGGTTGTCGGACCGTTACGACTACGATAGGGCTTGGCAGCAATTGGTGTTCGCCCAGGCCCTTGAAGTGTATGCGATCGCCCATGATGAGCCGATTGACGCAGAGGCGGCCAAGGACACTGTGCTGGCGATTGGCGGGTGGCTCGAGCTGTATGAAGAGACGCGATGGTCTGCAAGGAAGTCGCGCATTCTAGAGCAACTGGCCACGCTGGACTTCGAGGCTGAAGGGATTGTCTGGATTCCAGAGATTTTCCGAGTGGCCGTGATGGCGGCCCACGCCGGCCAGTTAAAGCTTGCGCAGCGTCTCGTGAAGTATGGCGCTTCCTGTAAACGCAGCCATTCCTCTGTCTCATTTGAGCCGCTGGACGAGTTGATTGAGCTTAAAGCGATTGCCGACGACGCGACCCTCAACGATAAGGAACGGATTGCCAGGCTGGACGCGTTCCTCGACGACGCCACGCAAAAAATTGCGACATTTCAAGAGCGGTTGAGCTATCTCAAGCCGCCAAGCAGATCGAGATGCGTACCAGGAAGTGGATCCAATTACTTCCCCTTTTTTTGGTGGTTGCATGTACAGTGATAGCATTGTGCGCGGAGCAGATGCGGTTTTTATCCTTTCTCACTTGGCACTACATGTTGTGTTGTATTGTTTTTGTATTGGTATATGTTGTGTTTATGATCTGATGCTGGCATATTTTGTCGAAGGCTAACTGATCTTCGCCGCTAGGAACATGAGCTGAAGAGTTTTGGTTAGTTTCCATGACCTTGGCAGGTAGTAGGGGTGGTATGTGTCGGTACCTCTTGATGCGATGTATGACCAACAGCTACGTGCCGCGCTTGAGGCATGGCAGCACTCTTCGACCAGTCGCGTGGTTCTGGCAACGGAAGCCGGTGGCTGGAGGTTTGCTTTTTTTCGGTTCGACGCAACCACCTATGATCCGCAAGAAGCCATCACCGGGGAGTTCGGAGTTTTATCCAGAGACCTGATCTTGCAATGGGCAGGCGACAAACAACTCGTCGCCAAGCTTGAATATGCGGTAATGGACGACCTACCACATGTATCTGTTAACACTGAGTTGTTCGCGACTCTACTGCTTGCATCTATGCCCGCTAAGGCAACAAAGAAAGCTGTCCGGGCATTTCTGACGCAGCGCGACGCTCTGCTGGAAGAAAGCGGTAATAGAACCCCATGCCACCTCTAAAATCTGTGCTTCATAGGCCATCAGGTTGCACCAGCGTATGGCTGCGTCGATCGGGCGATAAAAAACCTTGGCATATGGATTACAGCTTTCAGTTGCGTACATGCGAGCTAAACCTCCCTGCTTCTACTAGGCATGGTCTCCTGCTAATTCAGGTCCGTCGGTACGTAGAGCTTCCATGCAATGGTATAAATCACTTTTAGGTGTCGCCATCGTTCCATGACCGGCGTAGCGGTACGAGCTGCCATTAAAGCACGAGAGCATTAATGTTCATTCGATCTGGGCCGTCTTGCTGACTGGCGGCGGTTTACTGTGCCAACATTCAGCGCTGGTAGGGTTGGGCTCATCCCCCCCAGGAGCGTTTTCGAGAGAGAAATTAAGGGACAATATGGCGGGCCGTAACTGTGGCGGCCGTCTGGTCATTTGAGGCTAAATTTTCTGCAACTAAAGTTAGGAGCTTACCCGCGATCACTTCTACATTGAGCATGGAGTCGTTCCTAGCAGATGGCCAGAGTCCTTTCTAATCCCTCGGCACGTAGATAGCACCTGATTCAGCGGAGCGCTTGTTTCGATTGGTTGTGGTTTTATTTCGATAGCTATCGTAGCGTCGGCCCACCGATTGCCCGTACCGCTTTGGGTCGTTTGCCGAAACTCCTTGGTTGGAGCCGACGATCCCGATATCAGATTAGCCACTGCGCCGCGATTTCAACCCAGTCGTCCAGTGCGCGCACGGCTTTTTCTCTGTTGCCGGATATCATCCCGCGTGCGATCGCCGCGTGGATCTGGACAACACCTTTCACGATGTCGATCCGTTCGCTTTTGCGCGCACGGTAGTAGCGCGATTCGAATCGCGCCTTTCGCAGCAGGATGTCAAGGAACAATTCCAACGACGGATCGCCAGCCAGTTTTGCCAACGTCATGTGGAACGTCTGCAAATCGAGCCCGGAAGCGCTCTCGTCGAGCGACGATTCGAAAATCAGACATTGAGTCAGCGTTTGGCGGGCCGCTTCATCGAATCGCTCGAAACAGCGACCGAGGATGTGCAGCTCCAGTGCGCGTCGGGTCTTGAGCATCTGCTCGCCGTCGAAACGGCGCGACTCCAGGAACACGCCGGCAGGATAAGCCGCGCTATCGACCGTCGGTTCGGTCACGATGAGACCGCCCGAAGCCCCGCGACGCATGGCCGCGATGGACTGCGATTCCAATAGGCGGATCGCCTCCCGCAGCACGCCGCGGCTGACGCCGTAACGCTGCATCAGTTGCGGTTCGGTGCCGAGGTTCGCGCCCAGCGGCCAGCGTGCTACCGCGATTTCGTGGGCGATGTTGCGCGCCAGCACTTCGCTCAGCCGCAAGCCGGGGCGAGTCAACCGCAACTTGAGTCCCGAGCGCGTCGCCCAGCGTTCGGCCAACCGCAACTCGTTGGCGGTGAGCGCACCGAGGCGAGGGGGCTTGCCGCGCGCATCGGCAAGCGCAGAACCCGCCGCGTGTCGCGTCAGATTCGCCATCTCGCGAAAAAACGCCGCCTCGCCGGCCGGCACAACCAGGCTCAGATACACCATACCGGCGCTCTTCAGCCTGCGCCTGTACGCGTCCACTCGTTCGCCAACCGGTTTGCCCACCTTTGTGCTCTCAAGCAGTTTGATAACCAAAGTGTTACACGTAACGGGCAATTAGCCAATGCGGGAAATCCGCTTGGATTAGAGGCCAATCGCGATAATCGGGCCGGGCCAGCTGCGGCGAATTCGAAGGAAATAGGGCTGGTCGCGGTTGTATCGGACGGGGCAAACCCTGCATTCTGACGCTACAACAACAGCCCGAAAGCGACCTCATTCATGAACACTTCTGACGTCACTCTTGAAAAGCAGCAGTTGCGGCTTCAGCCGTGGCTGCAAGCGCGACAGCCGCACTGGCGCAATCTGCACGTGCTGCCCTTCAGTCCGGTCAATTCGGGATTTTCCAACGAGACTTATATCGTCGACGTAACGCATGAGGGCGACCGCGGGGAGACCGTCACGGAACACTTGGTCATACGCCAGGTGCCGACCGGCGTGCGACTGTTTCCGGAGTATGACCTTGCGCCGCAATATCGCTTGCAAGTCGCACTCTGCAACAGCGAGGTGCGCGTGCCGGCCATGCTCGGCTTTGAAGCCGATCCGTCGGTGCTGGGGACACCGTTCTACCTGATGGAGCGCATCGATGGCGTCATCGCCTCTGGCCGTAAGCCCGGCTTTCACGGCCATGGCCCGTTTTTCGATGCCGACGGTCCGCAGCGACGCACGATGTACCTCGATGCACTCGACCAGCTCGTGAAACTGCACCGTTGGCCATGGCGCGACACGGACGCTGCCAACATCTTTGGCATTCCAGCGAACGGTGGCGCCGCTATCGACGCCGAAATCCGCAAGGTCGAATATTGGCTCGACTGGGCCGAAATGGAGCCACTCAGCGTGCTGCGTGCCGGTGTGCAATGGCTTAAGGAACACCGCATCGAGCCAGAGGAACTTGGTGTGTGTTGGGGGGACGCGCGCCCCGGCAATATGGTGTATCGCGATGGAAGTGTCGTCGCGCTGCTCGACTGGGAATTGGCCCATATCGCGCCACCGGAATTCGACCTCGCCTTTTTCGCACTGGTCGACCAGACCATCGCGCAGATGAACGGTGTGCCACGTCTCGCGCATCTACCGGACCTGGAGCAGACCATCGCCTACTACGAGAAACACAGCGGCAGGCCGGTGCGCAATTACCGCTATGCGGAGGTGTTCCAAGCCGTTCGCCTGGCGGCGATGCTGGTGCTGACGGTGCGTGCATCGCCCGTGCATCTGTCGCTACCGGCGGATTATGCGACCAACAACATTCCGACGCATAAACTGGCCGAGATGATCGGTCATCGACTCTGATTCCCACGATTGGAACCAACATGATCACACTTACCGCCGCCGATGAATACATGTGTCACCAGATGGTCGCGTCGTTCGACGAAGTCATCAACACCGATCGCAACTGGACCGAGAAGTCCTACATAGTTGTCTTCGATCAAAGTTTTCAGGTAATGATCGCGATTGGCATGGGCAAATATACCAATCGCAACGTCATGGATGGTTTCGCCTGCGTCGCGGTGCCGGGACGCATCCATAATGTGCGCGCTTCGCGTGAGCTGCGCCCGTCCTGGGACGAGATCAAGGTTGGCCCGATCAGTTGGCAGATTGTGGAGCCACCTAAGAAAAATCGCGTCGTGCTCGGCGACAACGATCAAGGCATCAGCTTCGACATCCTGTTCGAGAGCGACTATCTGCCGGTGGTCGGTAATGTCGGCGTGAGGCGCAACAATGGCATCACGGCGAATCAGACGATCCGTTACTTCCAGCCCGGCCGCGCAAGTGGCACCGTCACTGTCGATGGCAAGACTTATACGATCGCTCGCGAAAGCTCTTACGCATATAAAGACCGCTCGTGGGGCGTGCGCACGATGACGGGTATTCCCAATGAAGGCGCGTTCCACTTCGATGAGCCGTCGGCATTGACTGAAAGCGGCTTGATGCCGACACCTGCGCACGGCGGCGGAATCCTGCACGGTTATCTGAACCTGCAATTCAAGGACTGGGCGGTATCGACCACGTTTACGCAAGGCCCGGATGGCAAGGCCATTGCCTCCGCCACTGGCAGCACGGAGGGCTTCGTCGTCTTTCACGACGGTAGCGGCCGCGCACCGATTCCGATCGTCGAGCGCAAGCTCAATTTCGAATTTTTCCCCGGCACACGGCGCGGGAAAAGTCTGGAAGCGGAATTCGTGCTTGCGGATGGCTCGACTCGCAAGATTTCCTGTCAGTGGCGCAACCTGGCGTGGTATTTCCGTGCGGGTGGTTACTTCGGCTTTCGCGGCTGGTGGCAGGGTAAATACATGGGGCCCTACGCCATCGGCGGTGAAACGCTGGACCTGTCGGACAAGGCTGTGCGCGATGAAATCTATGGTTGTGAGGAAATTGCAGTCGAATGCTCCTGCAATGGCGAAACCGGCTACGGCGTCTTGGAACCGTGGGCGATCGGCGCGTTGCCGGGCTACGGCATCAAGGCGGAGGATTTGGGATGAACTCTCCTATTCACAAGGGCAGCGGTCGCCTCGAGCTGATGCTCACGGTGTTGGTGATTGGCGCGATCGTCGGCGGATTCGTGTCGATGACGGTCACCGGCCCGGAAGGGCTCGCCAATCCGCACCCTGTGGGCACGTATGTGTATGACGGCGTGCCGAGGGCGTTGCCGCCGATGGCTGGCATCGAAAACATGCCCGCTGTTTTTCAAGCAGTCGGTGTGCTTTTGGCGCTCGCGCTATGGGCATGGTTCGGCGTGAAATCCTGGCGCGAAGGCCGAATGCATCCAGTCATTCTTGTGATGGCGAGCATCACGGTGATGGCCGTGTTGATGGAGCCGCTGATTAACTGGGGCATGTATTTGTCATTCGACCCGCGCAGCCCACACCTGCCGATTGCGACACCGTGGATGCGGATAGCTCCCAATATCGAGCCGCTTTCCTGCTTTTATGGGTATCCGTTTTACTTCCTGATACCCGCCATGATCGCCAACGGCGTTTACGCGTCGCTGGTGCGCAGGGTGGCACCAGATCATTACATAACGCGACATCCGCTCTGGTCGTTGGCGGTGCTTGGCTGGGTGATCGGGATGGTGTTCGACTTTGCCGTCGAGCTGCCGTTGCTGCGCTCCAGCTTGTATATCTACAGCCAGGTTTGGCCTGCCATCTCCATCGATGTCGGGAAGACGTGGCAGTTCCCGGCGCTGCTCGCCGTGCCAACCATTGCCGTCACGATGGGATGGTGCGCCGTTCTTCTCCATCGCGACGCGGCGGGATTGACACTCACCGAGCGCATGGCGCTGCGCCTGCCAGGCCTGCGTCGCATGCCGACGTTTGGAAGCTTTTTACTGGCATCGGTGCTGGCCTGCTTCGCGTACAGCGTCTACACCGGCGCTTTTTTCGCGGTCCGCACGTTGGGCCTCGCTACCGCCATTGCGCAACCATGGCCGTTCGAAGATCAGAGGATTTACGACCCGGACGGCTTATATAGAGCAGCGGGCGTGGATGGACCCTTTTACGACGATATCGCCGAAGAAAAGCGCCGGAATTAGATCGATGACCAATGACCTCATCGAAGCGACTCGCCAACTGCTGAACCTGGTGCGAACAGCGATTCTGCGGTGAGCGAAGCAGTTCGGGTATTCGCGCGGCTTGGCGGTGGTGCAGTGTCGGTGGGAAAGGGGAAATTATTACTTCCACGTTACAATTTCAGGCGTGAAGAATTATTGCGCAGCGTAATTCAACTTTATACCTGAAGTATGGGTGCCCGATTCGAGCCGGGCACCTCATTTGGTCAACCGTGACCGAGCAAGCCCGAGGCGTCAGCTGAAACGCTGATCAACAACTCTCGTAATTCGTTGAGTTTGTGCTGCATGCGCTCGGCGGGAGCGGCAATAACCAGGGCGGCGGCGACAGTCCCATCGGTGTTGTAAACCGGAACAGCAATTCCAGCTGCGCCTTCGGAGAGTTCGCTGATGCTGATGGATACACCGGTTTCGCGAATTTCCTTGAGCTGCGTTTTTAGCGCGCCACGGTCGGTCACTGTGCGCCAGGTCATGGCTTTGAGCTTGGCGGTCTTGAGATAGGCGTCTTGACTGAGCTCATCTTGATAGGCTAGCAGTAAGCGACCTGGCGCAGTGCAGTGCAGGGGGCGTGGCGCGCCCAGTGGCGAGACGTAGCGCACAGGGTTCTGCGAGTCAATGCCGTCTATATGCGTGACCACGTGCGAATCCATATCGATGACGGACAGATAGACGCTTTCCCCAGATTTGGTGGCCAACTCTTCAAGAAAAGGGCGCATCAGTTTGGGGAAGTTGCGGGTCGCCAGAATGTCACTCGCCAAACGGTAGATGAATGGCCCAAGGCGGTAGCGACTGCCGCCATGGGTCAAATAGCCTTCTGCTACGAGTGGTCGCAGAAGCGTCAGCAGGCTGCTTTTCGGCGATTCGAGCGTACTGCTCAATTCTGCAAGAGACAGGCCATCAACAGATTTGGCCAAGGTTTCGAATAATCCGAGAATGCGCGTTACAGAGCGTGGGCCCAAAGGCGGTTGGAGTTCAGCTGTGTCCACATCGTTTTCCTTTTCAAGATTTAAAAAAACACTGTCTGCAAGGAACGATCTTTGGTCTCCGTTGGACAGTCCGGACTGGTTATCTCGTACATCATATCAAATGACGTTTAATACCCTTGCGAAACCGCTTTTTTTTTCATCACAAGATTGCAAGGGAATGCCACCACGCTGCTTCAGGAGAGATTGCGGCAGCGCAGCGCTGATCTGTTTGCATATTCGAACGCCGTTCAGTAATATGGCCTCAGCTAACCGTAACGTGTTCTCTCTATTGACCTCGACAGTTCGGGTTTGTTGAGGATTCCTCTAGATTAGAGCCGATATTTGAGGAGTCGGGCATGGCAGATATGGTTGAAGGCAAGGTTGTCGTAGTCACTGGCGCCGGTGGAGGTATCGGGCGTGAGATAGCGCTGCTGATGGCGAAGAACGGTGCCAAAGTAGTGGTCAACGATGTGGGCGCCTCTGTCAGTGGTGAGGGGCAAGACGTTGGACCCGCGCAGAAAGTAGTGGACGAAATCAGGGCTTCTGGTGGCGATGCAACGGCTAATACTGACAGCGTTTCCGACCCGCGCGCAGCCGCAGATCTCATAGAGCAGGCGGTGCAGACCTATGGCCGTATTGACGTAGTGGTCAACAACGCTGGCATTCTGCGCGATCGTTTTTTCCACAAAATGACCGCCGATGAGTTCGATTCGGTGTTAAAGGTCCATCTCTACGGCTCCTTCTACGTCAGTCGGGCTGCTGCTAATTACTTCAAGGAGCAGGAGTCGGGTTGTTTTGTACACATGACATCGACGTCCGGACTCATTGGTAACCTTGGGCAAGCCAATTACAACGCGGCAAAGCTGGGCATCATGGCGTTATCCAAGTCCATCGCATTGGACATGCAGAAGTTCAATGTCCGCTCGAACTGTGTCGCCCCCTTCGCGTTCAGTCGCATGATTGGTGCCATTCCAACTGATACCCCTGAGCAGCAGGCTCGCGTCGAAAAAATCAAGCAAATGACGCCAGCGAAAATTGCGCCTATTTGTGTGTATCTGGCCAGCGATCAAGCCGCCGAAGTCAATGCTCAAGTCTTTGCAGTGCGCAATAACGAGATTTTCCTCATGAGCCACCCACGCCCGATTCGTTCTGTTCAGCGTACGGAAGGTTGGACCCCCGAAACCTTGGCGACTCATGGTATGCCTGCTTTAAAAGGTTCATTCGTACCGATGGACCGTTCGGGAGATGTATTTACTTGGGACCCTGTTTAATTCTCATGGGCGCCGAATAGGTGCTCTTGTTTTGGGCAATAGCAGTTGCTTTACGCTAGAACGACCTCGTCACGTCAATGACGTTAATAAAAAATAATAAAAGCCGCTGATCTGATCCTAAGGCGGCAGAGGAGGAAGAACATGACTTACCCTGATCATTGGACAGTACCTGCGCATGTCCCAGCCCATCTGGTCATTGATTTCGACTACCTTCACCCTGCTGGAGCCGAGACCGACGTGCATCTCGCATGGAAGGTTTTGCATGATGGTCCGGATATTGTTTGGTCCCCTCACAACGGTGGGCACTGGATTGCTACTCGAGCGGACGACATAGAGGTTATTCAGAAGGATGGCGCTCGTTTCTCCCATCGAATAATTAACATTCCCCCTACGCCTCAATTTACATTGGTTCCTTTGGAGCTAGATGTTCCGGAACATACTGCTTATCGGGCTTTGATCACACCGTCTTTTCTACCTCAGGCTATCGCTTCGATGGAAGACGATGTCAGGGCGCTGACGATCGAATTAATCGAAGGTTTTCAAGCCAAAGGTGAGTGCGAGTTCGTCAACGATTTCGCCAAAATGCTGCCGATCCTGATTTTTCTGAGGCTAGTGAACTTGCCCCGCAGCGATCGTCTTGAGTTGCTGACTATGGCTGAAATGGCTGTGCGAGGCAGCTTGCAAGACCGCATCGAGTCGCAGGGCATGCTTCAACGCTATCTGGGCAAATGGATTCAGGAGCGAACGTTGAATCCGGGTAACGACGTGATCAGCCTGATCGTCAACGCGCAGATCGATGGTGCGCCGATCCGCCCCGAGCGGATGTTTGGCATGCTGATTGTGGTGTTGTTTGGCGGGTTGGATACCGTCGCTTCCATGATGGGTTTCATCTGTCGTTTCCTGGCTGAGCATCCGACTAAACGCCAACAACTGGTGGACGATCCGCAATTGATCAATACCGCGGTCGACGAATTAATTCGTCGCCACGGGGTGACCAATACCGCACGAGTCGTGGTGGGAGACTTCGAGTTTAAGGGCGTGCCGCTGAAGGATGGTGATCAGATTCAGGTACCGAATGCGCTTTTTGGTCTGGACGAGCGACGCTTTGCCGATCCTATGGATGTCGATTTGACCCGCAAACCAGTGATTCATGCAGCGTTTGGTAATGGCCCGCATCGTTGCCCAGGCTCGTTCCTGGCCCGTACCGAGATCAAGGTGTTCCTGCAGGAGTGGCTCAAGCGCATACCTGATTTCCGTATCAAGCCAGGTGATCAGCCGCGGACGGCTTCAGGTTCGGTAAATGGAGTGCTTCATTTGCCACTGGTATGGGACGTTAACTAAGGAGTTGACATGAAACAGTGGCAATGCATTTTTTGTGGTTTTTTTTATGACGAAGCCTTGGGTCTGCCAGAAGAAGGCATCGCACCGGGGACGCGCTGGGAAGACATTCCGGAAGACTGGATGTGTCCTGAGTGTGGTGCCGCGAAAGTCGATTTCACCATGATTGAAGTTTGAGTGGTTTGCACCCAAAAGCGTTGGGCGTCCGGGACGTCAAACACCGACTCAAAGGATACGTGAATGAATTTTTCGAGCTATAAAGCGCTCAAGTTGGAGCGCGATGAAAACGGTATCTTAACCGTCACCCTCAATCGTCCGGACTCACTTAATGCTGTCGATGGGGTCATGGATGAGGAACTGGGTAGAGTGTTCACTGAGGCGGGGTACGATGACGAGACCCGCGTCGTAATTCTGACCGGGGCAGGCCGCGCCTTCAGTGCAGGCGGAGACCTCGAGGGAATGCAGCTGGTTATTGATGAGCCCCAGCGCTTCATCGATGGTATGCGCCGTGGTAAACAACTGCTGTTTTCGATGCTCGATTGTCCTAAACCGATTATTGCCAAGATAAACGGTCACGCACTAGGCCTGGGCGCCACCCTGGCGTTGTTTTGTGACCTGACTTACTCGACGTTAACGGCCAAAATCGGTGACCCTCATGTCAGCGTCGGCTTTGTCGCAGGGGATGGCGGTGCGGCCATCTGGCCGCAGTTAATCGGTTACGCGAAGGCCAAGGAGTATTTGCTGACGGGCGACCCTCTGACGGGGGAGCAGGCGGCACGAATAGGCCTGATTAATCATGCTGTCGCAGCCGAAGAGCTCGACGCAACCGTCCAGGCGATGGCGCTCAAGCTCGCCCAGGGGGCATCGAAAGCCATCCAGTGGACCAAGCTATCGGTCAATATTAGCCTCAAGCAGATCGTCAGTTCGGTCATCGATGCTTCGTTCGCCTATGAGGCGCTGTCCAACCAGACCGAAGATCACCAGGAAGCGGTCAATGCTTTCCGGGAAAAGCGCAAACCGGTCTTCAAGGGTCGCTGATTGTTGATGGATTTGGTAGGAGTTGGATATGAGTAGAACAGTGATCGTTACGGGTGGCTTTGGTAGTCTGGGAGTCGCAGTCGGTAGGGCCTTTGCGCAAGCGGGCTGGCAAGTGGCGTTAGTGGATCGGGCGCCACAACCACAGCCCGCAGTATGCGATGAGTTCAGCGGCCATTTATTGCTGGGCAATGTGAATCTCGCTGACTTGACTGAGACGAGCAATGCTTTTTCTCAAGTCGATCACCGCTTTGGTGGTGTTGACGCCTTGATCAACGTCGCCGGTGGTTTTCGCTGGGAAACATTGGACGATGGCGATCTAGCAACTTGGGATTTGTTGTATCAAATGAATCTACGTACGGCTGCAACCTGTTGCAAGGTCGCACTTGCGCATCTGAAATCGCGCGGAGCAGGGCGCATCGTCAATATTGCTGCAGGTGCCGCCATCAAAGCACCACTTGGTATGGGCGCCTATGCGGCTTCTAAGGCCGGCGTGATGCGTCTGACTGAGGCCTTGGCTGAGGAGCTCAAGGACCATTTGATCACGGTGAACGCGATCCTGCCCTCGATCATCGATACTCCGCAGAACCGGGCAGAGATGGTTGATGCCGACTTCACACGTTGGGTGCAGCCATCGCAGATCGCTGAGGTGATTTTGTTTCTGGCTTCTAATGCCGCTTCTTCTATTACTGGAGCATCGATACCGGTGAATGGTCGTATTTGATCTCAATCTGGGTGTCATTACGTTATACATCTTTCCGGTTTGTGATAGTGCGGCACATCGGAGTCGATGGCTAGAAGGTTGCCTAAAATAATTTTTTGAGGAAGGGAGATCGATATGTCAAAGTTCAGCAATATCTACCCGCGTGGACACTTCTTTCAACAGTTAGGAGGCGCTCATTATGCGCAGCCAAAAGATATGCAGGATGAAAGGGGCTTTTTCGGCCTTGTCCCGTCAGCTACCTTTGCCTATGGCAATCTGAAAAGCGAAGATGACGAGATGTATGAGATCGTGCGTCGCTTCTCGCACCATGGCACTGCCGCCACGGGAGAAGAAGCGGAAGATATGGGACGACCTCCTGTGCTGCTGCTATTTCAGTCGACCGAATTGGATCATGAACATCTGCGTTACGACCTTCCAACAATGATGCAGCAAGCACCTACGGACAATGCACGCATCTACATGGAGGGTGATAAAGCTATTTGGGAACAAGCGGAAAAAGAGCAAGGGGGGGCTTTTCGCCTGACGTTCGAGGGTGAAACTTTCACCTGGAGTGAAGAGGATATTTTCGCTCTTTCGGGGACAATAATGCGCCCTGGTTTGCAATGGTATCTGCCAGGACGAGATTACGGTACTTTCTATGTTTCGCAGATCTTCCAGGTGTCTGGTGAAGTTCGCGGGAAAAAAGTGACGGGCATTATCGCTTATGACCAAACGTACATGGGGGAAGGTGGCGATCTCTATGTAAACAAAGATCTGGTGATGCAAAATCGCGGGCATGTTATCTGGTACACGTGGGCGACTCGCTATGAGGATGGAAGTTGGGAGAACGGGCACTTCATGCTTGGCAATGGCCCGCTGGGTTTCGCCCTTTTCACCGACGGAAAAACAGTAACGAGCACTCGTGATATCACCGGTAGAGTTATTCCGCAAGAGGGGAGTCCGTTTGCAAAACGCATTGAGCTAACTATCGATGGTGAGCCTTGGGAATTCATTCCCGAGCCGAGGGGCACAATGCCGGATATGATGCGTAAACATCCACCGACCCCGCAGCAAGAAGGAAGATGGCAGCGCGTTGGTGAGACCCGCAAGCCCGTAACATGGTTTGCATGGGGCGAAACTGAGCCAGATCATGGACTGACCCCTGCTGATAAATTGCCGACCGAGCCGATTTACGAGTAAGCCGAATGATACGAGGGCCTAAGGTCTGCTTTACTATCTTTGCGCCTGGGCCCTCCTCAACGATGCATCCTTAGCGAAATCATCGTATTGCTAATAGTAGTTTTCTTAAAGCCTCTTTGCGCTTTATCAGGGTAGCCTGACCCCAGTGACCGTGTCCCGACGATAACTTCCAGCTAATGCTGGATCGAAGGTGCTGCCCTCGCAGCTCATCATGACCTCATACTCGGCGTACCTGCGGCTTTCAACGGCCCTGCGCCCATTCTTCCGACAGCTTAGCGTCACCACCTCCGATGCACTGGGGGCGTGAGTTTGATAATTTTCAGACCCTTGAATTGGTCTGCCTTCGCAGGGTTTCGTCGAAGGAGTGGCCGGAGCTTCGTGTCGCTGTCGACAACCGCTTCATCTACCGACTCCTGATCCCTTAGCCATGCTCTCGTAAGCAAGGGGGCAGCGTGTATGAAAATGATGAGTTGTAGATGTTAAGTCATTGATATAAATTGAACGTCGTTCATTATTTGGCCTGAGGGTGAGCGGGAAAGGTATGCCTCGTTCAGCCCAATCCTCAGCACATCCGTCACGGTGCGTCTCGCAAGAAAAATAAAAATAAAAATATGGAGTCTAAAAATGCGCATTGGTCCGCTTGGAATACGTAGCAAGCTGTTACTGATCACCGGCCTCGGCACCTTTATGTTGTTGTCTGCGTCGTTATTCGGTTTGTTCCAGGGCTGGAGGGGGGTGACCAGCTATGAGCGACTCATGAACACTGAAGTAGTCAACCTGAACGATGTCCTCAGGTTGACTAGTGTTTTCCGTGAGCAGTGGCTCCAATGGAATCAGATACTGTTGGTGGAATCCGATAACGATGTGCGGCGTTCATACTGGGCTGGTTTCGAGGACAACCAGCGCTGGATTGTGGAGGAAGCGGCAAGGCTTGCCTCGGTGGTTGAAATGCCTATTGCTCAAGAAGCGTTGGAGCGATTGTCACAACAGCGGGAGGAAAGTTTTTCGGTATACCAGCAAGCGATGCAAGCGTCTGAGTCCTCAGTCTTCGACAGGCGCGGAGCCGATGACGCTACAAGAAGTTTGTTCGCACGAGATTTATTGCTAATCGACAGCGCATCCGATGCACTGAGCAGATTAACGAGCGAGCATGGCGAGGCGACAGTCTCGGATGCCCGACAATCGTTGTTATTATCTTTAGTTGGAGTTGGCCTGGCAATTGTCGTTGCCTTTGTGCTGTTTCTTGTATTGGTGGAGCGAAGTATTCTTCGACCCACTCGGTGGCTGGTCCAGGATTTGGATCGTATGGCTCTTGGGAATTTTGTTGAGCCAGTTCGTCAAGCGTCTAATGACGAGATCGGCTTGCTGGCGGGCAGCGCTGCGCAAATTCAGTTGAAGCTTGGACGTATTCTGGGAGAAGTCGCAGGAGCCGTAGGGCAGATTAGTGAGGCGGCGGATAGGCTTGCCTCGGTTTCTGAACAGGCTGGTGGCGATGTGATACAGCAGCGAACCGAGACGAAGCAAGTGGCTGATGCAGTGCATCAGATGAGTGCTATGGTGCAGCAGATGGCTAGCTATGCTGTAGAGGCTACAAATGCTGCAACCCAGGCAGATGACGCATCTGAGGCTGGTGGGCAAGTTGTAGAAGCAACTGTGGAGAGCATTTACTCGTTGGTGGATGATCTGAAGCATACCGCAAGCGTCATTCATCGTCTTGAGAGTGGCAGTGGTGAAATTAGTTCGGTATTGGATGTGATCCGCAGCATAGCCGAGCAGACTAACTTATTGGCTCTTAATGCCGCCATCGAGGCTGCCCGTGCAGGTGAGTATGGGCGTGGTTTTGCCGTGGTGGCGGACGAGGTGCGCAATCTCGCCAGGCGTACACAGGCATCGACCCAAGAAATCCGCGTAATGATCGAGGTGATCCTGGCTGGCACACTGGAGAGTGTCCAGGCCACAAACAGCAGCCTTAACTACGCCCAGTCCACGGTCGATGAAGCTAAGGAAGCTAATACCAAGCTGAGACTAATCGGCCAGGCCGTTCGAACTATTCGTAACATGAATGCACACATTGCAAGTGCAGCTGAACAGCAAGCCATGGTAGTTGAAGACATGAGCCGGCGTGCGGTCAGTATCAGCCAAATATCTGAGCAAAGCGCGACGGGCGTCGTACATGTCACGGAGGCTAGCGAACAATTGGCCGGGCTGGCAAGCGAGCTGCAAGGTTTGGTGGAACAATTTAAGGTTGCCTAACACATTATTGCATGACTTCACATCGAACCGGCTGTCTTTACGGCGCGCGAGGAGGATCGAATCTACTTGCAGGAACGTCTATCAGTCGGACCTATCATCTTAAAATGAGCGATAGGCTTCGACAATGGTAACAACATCTGCAAAAAGGCCGTTTGTTAAGATGAACGATGGTCATCATGTTGAATGACGGAGGCCGAAATGCTAATTTAGCGCTGAGGACAACCCTCTGAAAATGGAGTAGTTATGAACCTTATTCCTGCAAGCCGCTTACTGGATCTCAAAGGTCAGGTGGCTGTCATCACCGGTGCTGCACGTGGCATCGGACAAGCAATTGCCTGCCGGCTGGCCGACGCGGGTGCTTCGATTGTCGCGGTTGACCTTTCCGAAGAGGCATGTGCTGAAACTCTGACCCTGATTTGTTCCGCTGGGGGGCAGGCCAAAGCGGTTGGAGCGGATGTATCGAGTTCCGAGGACATACAGCGTATCGTCCAAACGGCGGTTAAAGTTTTTGGTGGTATCGACATCCTCGTCAATAACGCTGCACTGCGCGGCTGGTCTGCTTGGGACACGCTCACCGAGTCTGATTGGGACCGGTTCATGGCGGTGAATACTCGAGCAGTTTTTTTCTTATCCCAAGCTGTTGCAAAGCAGATGATTGTGCAGGGGCGGGGAGGTGCGATGGTCAACATCGCGTCCACCGCGGCGGCGCACCCGGTTCGTTTCAAAGTTGATTACAACACGGCCAAGGCCGGTGTGGCGATGATGACGCGCTCGCTCGCTGTCGAACTCGGACCGCACAATATTCGCGTCAATGCTGTCGGGCCTGGTGCCACTCGCACACCGGCAGCCGTTCCAAGCACCGGGCAGCAGCAGGTGGGTCTCTCGCCTGATGAGGTCAGGAAATTGGGAGAGGCATGGTTCGCCAGGGTGCCGCTCACTGATAAGCCTGCTGAGCCAGATGAGATCGCGCGCGTGGCGCTGTTTCTCGCTAGTTCGGCGGCCAGCTATGTAACTGCTCAGGTTATCTATGCCGACGGTGGTTACTTGGCTGGCTAATTCGAGGTTCTTCATCCGGGCGGCCAAATATGGGTTGCAAGTGTGTCGGAGCCTGCTCTTTTGTCGCGGAGGAAATAACAGTGTCTCTGAATGGTTTCGGCGGATCCCTGAGTGCGAACCTAAGCTTGGCGAATAGCAACGGTTCGAGTTGAAATGGTCAATTTTATGATCTGTATGCCGGTGATGTGGTCGGTAAAGGAGGGGGAGCATGATTCCTGAACGCTGGAGTGCGATATTCGGCCTTGATGGGAAGGTGGCCGTCGTCACCGACAGCGGCAGCAATTCGAGCCCGGAGGTTGCAGCGTTGCTGGCTGAAGCGGGTGCTACCGTGGTAATCGCAGATCGCGATATCAGTTTGGTTGATCGTGTGGTTGCCGACATTCGAGGGGGAGGCGGGCAGGCAATAGGGATATGCACAGACGTCGAATCGGAAAATTCGGTAATAGCGTTGTTTAGTCAAGTTGCTGCTACCTTTGGATCCCTCGACATTTTGGTTAATTGCGCCGCTCTGAATGCCAATCGTCCCCTGGAAGAGTTTCCACTGAATGTATGGGATGAGGTTCAGTCGGTGAATCTGCGTTCGGTGTTTCTCTGCATGCGTGAATGCATTCGTCAGATGTTACATGCGGAGCGTGGGGGGCGAATCGTCAATATCACCACGATGGGCGCCCGTCACCCTGTATTGAATGGCAATAGTGCTTACGCAGCGGCGCGGGCCGGCGTCACCGGGTTGACTCGCTCGGCAGCCATGGATTACGCGTCCCATGGAATCCTGGTGAATGAGCTCTTGCCCGGTGCAATTCCCGGTAAGGTGCGCTTTCACTCCGATAACTTGGCAGCGTTACAGGCTGGGAAAAACTTCACGGGTCCCGGAGGCGATGCTGCGCGACGCCTTCCCTTGGGATTCGGCTCTCCGGCGGATGTCGCAGCGGCAGTTTTGTACCTGGTTGGCCCGTCTGGCGGCTACTTGACTGGCCAATCCATCGTGCTTGATGGCGGTTTTTTGGTGTCTTAGATCGCTGACATGTCTTGTGTAAATTTGCCGCTGCCCCCCCCTGCTCCGAGGTGAAGCGTAGCTTGGAGCAGGTCCTGTTTTTGACTTGAATGCTGTGTGCCCTCATTGCCTCGGATACGACTGATTGAGTTGGGTCGTTTCGCTGGGTGTGAGACGACGAGGGAGGTGGGGGGAGGCAATCCGCAGGCTTTTGAAGCCTCATTTCTCCCAGCCAAGGCTTCCCTATAAAGGAAGGGTTGCGTCGAAAACCAAACGGTGTTCAAATATAGAAACGTAGTACGCGATTGTGAACGACGATTTTTTTTGGGCCTGCAAACAATTTGCAGGCCCGGGAGAGCCCTGAAGCAGTTGGAGAATAATAAGATGAAATATACTTTCGCGGTATTGGGTGTAGCCCTTGCCATTACCAGTGGGTCCGCTGTCGCCGCCGTATCAACGGAGGAGGCTAACCAGCTAGGTACAACGCTAACTCGCTTCGGAGCAAATCCCAGCGCAAACGCGGATGGATCCATTCCGCCCTACAATCCCGCCACAGCTAAAATCACTCCTCCGTCTAGCTACAAACCAGGCAGTGCTCGATATCCAAGCCCATTCGAGGCGGAGAAACCGCTCTTTACCATCACCGCACAAAATATGGCGCAGTATGCGGAGAAGCTTGACGAGGGGGCGAAAGCATTACTGAAGCGGTTTCCTGAAACCTATAAGTTAAATGTATACCCCACTCACCGTACGGCACCTTATCCAGCATGGGTTCTTGATAACACACTGCGAAATGCCACTCAGGCAAAGTTGATAAACGATCAGGGCGACGGTGTTGAGAATGCCTATGGCGGTATTCCTTTCCCGATACCTAAAAAGGGTCTTGAGATTCTTTGGAATCACCTCTTGGCTTGGCAACCGACCTATGAGGATCAAACCGCGGGCTACATGGTTGACTCTTCGGGTGGTGTTACCACCGTGGGTATGAATCTCGGATATTTTTACACGCCGTATTATAACGCTGACAAGACTGCTCTTGATGGCCCCAACTACCGCATGATGCTGAATAAGGCTATTGGTCCCGCGCGTCGGGCCGGAGAGGCGGCGCTCTCGCATTATCCAATGAATTATGCGGAGCAAGCACAAAATAACTGGAGTTACAGTCCAGGTCAGCGTCGTGTGAGGCTTGCGCCTGAATTTACATATGACACGCCTGCAGCGACGTATGGTGGTGGCATATTCTGGGATGAGATATTTTTGTTTTCCGGGCGCCCAGATAAATTCGATTGGAAGCTGGTTGGCAAGAAAGAGTTGTATATTCCTTACAATGCGAACGATATTCCTCTTAGTAAGCCCGATGATATTCTCGGTAAAAAACACTTGAACCCTGAACGAGTGCGCTGGGAGCTACACAGGGTCTGGCAGGTTGAAGCAGTGCTCAAGCCCGGGCAGCGACATGCTTACTCCAAACGCATCTTCTCTTTTGATGAAGATAGCTGGAGAATGGTCTCCGCTGTCGGATATGATCAGGCAGGAGAGGTTTACCGTGCCGGCTACAGCGGTCTATTCCAGGTGTACGATGGCGATAACTCGTTCATGTTTAATCCTTTCTGGGTTTACGACCTGAGTAAGGGACAATATCTGATTACTCCGCTCTGGGGCGATACTGGTTTCCTTCGTCCTATCAAGCCTCGCGGGCCGACAGCTACGACACCGTCGGCAATGCAGGGCTCAGGCATTCGCTAGCGGTAACCGGTCGCCTTCAGAAAAGTTGGCGACCGGGCTAGTTCAAGCATTCCCGGTTCGAGGCTTATCAGCGATATAAAGGCGTCTTGTCAGTGACAAAAGAACCTGCGAGAAGCAACAGGCAGGGCTCTTGGAAGTGTTGCTAAGGTTGGATGCAGGCCACGTAGATTGTCCATAAATGCTGCTTCCTAAGCGCTATAACTGTGAGGCTTTTCCGAGAAATGCGTCAGAAGACCAAAACCCAAAAAAAACCTGGCGCGGCAAGATCCTTCGGCTTTCTCTATCCTTTGCTCACCGGCTTATTGCTACTGGTTACTTTGGTGATTTGGTTCGTCCTGCAGCGGAGCGAGCCCACGCTACCGCTGCCCGAAGTGGTATCACCGCCAAAAGTCACACACCCGGTAGAAAGCACCTCCGTTTTGGTCGATGAAGGCCAGTGTCAAGGGTGTCACACCCAGCAGTTCAAAGATTGGCGCGGCTCACATCATCAATTGGCGATGCAGGAAGCGCGTGATGACACAGTACTCGGCGATTTTGGCAATCGGACCCTCAAGGAGGGTGGCGAGACTACTCGCTTCTACCGCAAGGACAGCGCGTTTTGGGTCAACACCCCGGGTCCGGATGGCAAGCCTGCAGACTTCCGTGTGGCCTATACATTCGGAGTCACTCCGCTGCAACAATACTTACTGGAATTGCCCGGCGGTCGACTTCAGGCCCTTTCCGTCGCTTGGGACGTCGAGCGAGGGCGTTGGTTCCACCTCTATCCGGGGCAGAACATTGACTTCAAGGATGAACTGCACTGGAGTAAACCGCAGCAGAATGCCAATTTTGTTTGCATCGAGTGCCACACCACCGGTTTCAAACGTAATTTCAACGCGTTGACGGAGAGTTACTCAAGCCATTGGCAAGCTCTAGGCGTCGGCTGTCAATCCTGCCATGGACCCGCCTCTGACCACCTAAAATGGGCTAGCAATCAGCATACCGATTCCAAACGCGGTTTCGATTTGTCTCTTACCCAATCCGACAATGTCACTCAGGTGGAAACCTGCGGACGTTGCCATGCCAGGCGTGCGCCACTTGGGGACGGCTTTCAGGCTCACAAGCGGTTGATGGATGACTATCTGCCCAGTCCACTGACTCAAGCGCTTTATGAGCTGGACGGTAAAATCAAAGACGAAGTTTTCGAGTGGGGGTCTTTTACCCAGAGCAAAATGTTTTCCAAGGGCGTTCGTTGCAGCAATTGCCATAACCCACATAGCGGCGAATTAAAGGCATCTGGCAACGGCGTGTGCCTTCAATGCCACAACCCGGCAGGGGAGAGCTCCGTGCCAGGTATTGATGACAAGGGGTTGAAAGGCAAAAATTCTGACTCCCCTGAGCATCACCAGCACCCGCTCGGAAAACCTGGATCACAATGCATCGATTGCCATATGCCCGGTAAGCTCTATATGGGTAACGACTTTCGTCACGATCATAGTTTCACGCTCCCGAATCCAGCCCGCGCGCTGAAGATGGGTACGCCGGATGCGTGTCTTGGCTGTCATAAGAAAGATGCAACTGACAAGATCCTCCAGCAATTTCAAATCTGGTACGGTTCCGAAGACAAAGGGAGCAAACCGCGTTACGACGAAAGCCTGCGGTTGATCCGTAACGGCCTGCCCGGTGCTTCTCAAGCGCTGCTTGCGCAGCTAGACGCTCAAGACTTGCCCGCCATCCGCCGAGCCACTTTATTGGCCGAACTGTCCGTTTACCCTAGCGAGCGAGCGCAGAGTCTGGCAGTGCGCGACTTGCACCACGGCGATCCTCTCGTTCGTCGTGCGGCAGTGGAAGCTGTCAGCGCTTTGTTGCCGCCGCAACAGCAGGTTGCCCTGCTTGGCCCGGTGCTTGACGACCCTGTGCGCGCAGTGCGTTTCGCTGCCGCCAATTCCCTTTCAAGTCTGACGAGTGTACCGCTTGGTCAATATCAGACACGCTGGGATCGTGCCATCGGCGAGTACGAATCGACGCAGCAGGACCTGGCCGATCGTGCGGAAGCCAACCTGAATCTGGCAATGCTTTACCAAACTCAGGGACGCACCGCCCTGGTCGAGCCCGCGTTGCGTGACGCCTTGCGGCGCAACCCTGATTTCCTCCCTGCCATCGTGAGCCTTGCGCAGTGGCTGGAGGGGAGTTCCCATGAACTGGAGGCGCATCAGTTGCTCGATGATGCCATTAGCGCCCATCCCCAGGCTGCCATGCTATACCACGCAAAAGGCTTAGCGCTGTTTCGCCAGAAAAAACGCGAAGCCGGCATCAATGCGCTTGGTGACGCCGCCCGGCTCGCGCCTGACGATGCCACCTTTAGCTACGTCTACGCCATTGCTCTGCACGACAGCGGAAATTTGGAAGGCGCCATTGAGAACCTTGAGCGTCTGCTCAAGCGTCAACCGAGTGATAGAGAGGCGCGCATGGCCCTGATCGCTTATTACCGTAAAGCGGGTCAACTGGAGAAGGCCCAGGTTCTTCAGTCCGAGCTTAAACAGATAAATCCAGGGGATCCGGCGTTTCGCCAGGAGTGATGGGTTGATCGGATTTCAAATAAGGGCTGGCTCGGAATTGCGGCTGAGACACAGGTATTGTCAACGCCTGTGCATCTGCTTTGCAGGCAGATCAGCGCCCCTCTAGAAAAGTCGCGCGACCGGCTGGTCCGTGCTCCCATATCCTTTCAACTATCGCTTTTCAGGGTTGAGAAAAGCGACGCATCTGCGTGGTTGTTGTCAATTGGCGTTCGTGTGGAACTCAGGTGCTTATCCAAGTCCGATCCAGTTCTCGCGACGCTTGAGCAAGCGTACCGCAATGGCAGGACGAACGTTGTTGACGCCCAAAAACACATGGGATAATCTGAACATCATTCGTATTTATGAACTTTTTTGGTTGAGACTGAGCATCATGGATCGCGTGGCGAGGTATCTGCTGTGGTGAGCTGACTGGCAGATGGGCGAGCTGAATATAACAACAACAACAACAGCAGTAATCGGAGGTCGGGATGTCAAACAAAAAAAATATTAATGGGCAAGCGCACGAGCTTTTATTCGTTACAGCGGTGGCTTTGAGTACAGTTTCTGTACCGGTGCTTGCTTTTGATCTTGATGTCGGGAATCCCGACTTTAGCATCCGGCTTGATACGACGGCCAAATACACCTCCGGTATGAGAGTAGAAGGGCGCGATAAACACATCGCCAGCGCTCCTAATAACGACGAGGGTGACTACAAGTTCGACAGAGGCGAGCTAGTGATGAATCGTCTCGATCTTCTGTCCGAAATGGATGTGATCTACCGCGATCAGTATGGTTTTCGAGTCAGCGGCGCAGGCTGGTATGACGATGGCTACAAAGATCCGTCCGTAGAGCAAAACCCTTCATTGGCAGCTCGCGGGTGGCAGAGCAGCTATACCAAGGACAGCTATTCCGGAAACGTCAAACGATATTATCGTGGCCCTTCAGGCGAAATACTTGATGCCTTTGTATTTGCCAACCTCTCGGCAGGTGACACGCCCATCTACCTCAAGGCCGGGCAACACACCATATATTGGGGCTCCGCAACGTTTGATTCCTTCGCGCAGGGTATCAACTACGGGCAAGCGCCTCAGGACGCGCGCAAGGCTGCTGCGGTGCCGGGCACCACAGCAAAAGAAGCTTTTCTTCCCGTAAACCAACTATCTTTCACCTCTCAATTGCTACCAACGTTCTCGATCGCTGGTCAGTACATGCTCGACTGGAAACCATCCCGTTTTCCTGAGGGGGGGACTTATTTTTCCGGTTCGGACTTCCTTTTTTCAGGGCCGGAGCGCTTCCCGCTCGGCCCTGGCTTCTCTGTTCCACACGCAGACGCACTTGAGCCCAAGGATCATCACGGTAGTTTTGGGCTCAGCGCTACGTGGACCCCGGACTACATGAAAGGTGGTGCTGTATCCGCCTACTACCGGAAGTTTGACGACCCCACGCCGTGGCTGGCGCCTCAGATTTTAACATCGGGTGGCCGTCCCAGTGCCTACCGTTTGGTTTACCCAGAAGACATAAAGCTCTTTGGGTTGGGGGTCAACATGACCGTGCTGGGCGCTAGCGTAGGTGCGGATATTTCCATGCGCAAAAATGCACCTCTGGTCGCATCTGGCGTTAGTCTGATCGACAATGAGGGGCCGCGCGGCGATACCCTTCACGTTATCCTGAACGCTGTTAAATCTTTGCCAAATACCCGGCTGTGGGATACAGGTACCGTAATTGCGGAACTGTCCTATTCACATCTGCTGGATGTTACTGAGCATGAGGAGTTGTTCCGTGGGAAAGGCTACGCCGGTTGTACCAATGCCACGCGCACGGGTAAGGGCGGCGTTGAAGACGGTTGTGCGACCGAAAATTTCTGGGGGGTGTCAACCCAGTTCACCCCTCAGTGGTTACAAGTATTTCCTGGTGTCGACCTGTCACTTCCCATCACGGCTCGGTATGGTCTTAGTGGTAACGGCGCAACGAGTCTCAGTGGTAACGAGGGGGCGTATGCATACTCTGTTGGTATAGCTGCAGACTTCTACCAGAAGTACAAGGCACAGCTTACCTATGCTGATTCCTACGCCGACTACAATTCAATCAACGGTGTTGCGGTTAATGGGAATGGCGGCTACGGGACCAATGACCGTGGCTGGGTCTCACTCTCATTACAGACGTCCTTCTGAATGTCGAATCTGTGAAAAGTTGACTGGCGGTGCCGTTACGTCTCTAGTCATTTCTTTATCGCGCTAAGACATTCAAAAACCAATGTCTTTGAATTGTATTCCGATCGTTTTAGGCGGAAGCGATGGTATCGCGGCGCCCGCGGTCGCAGGGTTGCAACTTTGTGTTTGCAAAGTTTTACCTGCTGGCACGCGGGCGATTCGATAAATACTGGAGGAAACATGTGGCGTCTAACAGGGCCCGCAGTTGTGTTGGCAACACTCTTGCTGCCGATCCACTGCTTTGCCGACCCATTCAAAGATCCGTTGGATCTACCAGCTGCAATCACTGCCAGAGCGACGACTGGCCTTGTGCTGGATATCGCCCAAGCTGGAGACAGATTAGTCGCCGTCGGAGAGCTTGGACGCGTATTGGTTTCTACGGATAAAAGCGCAACTTGGCACCAAGTGGAAACCCCGGTGAGTGTCGACCTTGTGGCGGTAGATTTCCCCACTCCCGATCAAGGCTGGGCCGTTGGCCACAGCGGTGTAGTGCTTCACTCTGAAAATAGAGGACGAACATGGAGCAAGCAACTCGACGGCCGACAGGCGGAGAGTGTCATACGTGACTACTACCGCAAGAGGCTTGATGCCGGTGAGGCTGACATGGAACCCTACCTACGTGATGTAGATCTGAATTATCAGAACGGCGCCGAGATGCCATTTTTGGATGTTTGGTTTCGTAACGAGCGCGAAGGATTCATTGTCGGTGCCTTCGGCTCGATTTTAAAGACTCAGGACGGAGGGCGCAGTTGGTCGCCGTGGATGGACAGGATTGAAAATCCCGAGCTGCTCCACCTCAATGCGATTGCTGGAATAGGCAGCAATGTATTTATCGTTGGAGAAAAAGGCCGCGTTTGGAAATTATCCGACGACGGTGATAGGTTCGTGGAGCACCAGACCGGTTATGTGGGTAGTTTCTTTGGTGTGATCGGAGAATCAAACTCTGTTTTGGCGTTCGGCCTGCGTGGGAATGCATATATGAGTATGGATGGAGGGGGTACGTGGAAGGCGCTCGCATTGCCAACTAAGGCGACCATCTATACCGGTGCTGTTTTGGCGGATGGCCGGGCCGTCATGGCCACGCAAAGGGGAGAGCTCGTTGTCGGGAGTCTGGAGCGGGCCGATTTCACGATCACCCCAACCAGTACTAATGCTCTTTCTACGGGTTTGACTCAGTTGGGGGCGGACTCAATTGTCGTTGTTGGCGTTCGAGGCATACATCGGGAGTCCCTGCCGCAGGTACGGCGTGCTTCTGGTATCGAGTCAGAAAAACAGAGGTAGACATGGGAAGCAATGTTTTGCATCAACCCGAATTACCGGTGATAACCGATAGAAAACTATTTGATGCGGAGTCAGGTAGTTGGCTGGAGCGTAGTGTCTTTAATCACCGATTGCTCATCCTCGTCGTTATTTCGGTCATTTCGTGCCTGCTTGCCTGGCAAGCGTTAAAGCTTCCGATGAATGCCAGTTTTGAGCGGATGATTCCTGAATCACACCCGTGGATTCAAAACTATTTCGAGAATAAGGATTCTTTAGCGGGGCAGGGTAACACCGTTAAGATAGTGGTTGAAAATCGCAGTGGCACTGTATTCGATTCCAAGTACTTGGAGGTGCTCCGTAAGATCAATGATGAAATATACCTGACGCCTGGCGTAGACCGTTCCTGGGTACGTTCATTGTGGATGCCGATTGTACGCTGGACAGAAGTAACTGAAGAGGGCTATAGAGGGGGGCCGGTTATGCCGGATGGTTTTGATGGCTCCCCAGAAAAAATTCAAATACTACAGGATAATGTTCGACGATCAGGCATTGTTGGTAGTCTTGTTTCGAATGACCTTAAATCCAGTTTGGTGCAGGTGCCAATACTCGAAACACTACCGAATACGGGAGCTTTAATCGACTATCGGGCTTTCAATGATCATTTGAATGCAATAATTAGTAAATACGACAGTGACGGTATCGGGATTCATATTGTTGGGTTCGCCAAGTTGGCGGGTGACTTAATAGTCGGGCTCAGCGAGGTGATGACCTATTTTTTAATTTCGGTGGTTATCGCGACGCTGTTTATCTTTGTATATACACGATGCTGGCGCAGTACGCTGCTGCTGGTCTCCGTATCTATGCTCGGCGTGGTATGGATGCTAGGGTTGATGCAGTTGCTAGGATTTGTACTCGATCCCTATTCAATTCTCGGCCCCTTTCTTATATTTGCTATTGGTCTTTCCCATGGCGCTCAAAAAATAAATGGGATTATGCAAGATGTTGGGCGTGGAACCCACAAGTACGTTGCCGCTCGTTACACGTTCCGTAGGCTTTTCTTCACCGGTTTCACGGCGCTCATAGTCAATGTGGCTGGGTTTGCTGTGTTAATGATCATCGATATTCCGGTTATTCGAGATTTGGCACTGACCACCAGTCTTGGCGTGGCAGTGTTGATCCTTACTAAGTTAGTCCTGATTCCAGTCTTGTTGTCTTATACCGGTATCAGTCCCCAGGCGGCTCAACGATCACTTCGCGACGACCTGGAGGAAGAGCGAGGCCGAGGAGTGATCAGTGGTATATGGAGATTTTTTGCGCTATTCACAACGCGTCGTTGGGCGATCACCGCAATATTAGTGTCGCTCGTCATTGGCGCTACGGCGTTAGTAGTGCGCACGGACATTCAGGTGGGTGATCTCGACGCCGGGGCGCCTGAGCTAAGACCGAATTCTCGCTACAACCAAGATATCGCTTTTGTGAACGCCAACTTTGGTCAAACCAGTGATCAGTTCACGGTTATTGTCAAGACTCCACCCGGACAGTGCGAGTCCTTTCAAACCATGACTGAGGTGCTTCGGCTAAGCGAGGTATTGCGAGACGTTCCAGGCGTGCTGGCGGTTCGAAGTGTGGCTGATGCAGTGAAAAGCACATCAGCGGGTTTGTACGAAGGAAATCCTAAATGGATGTCTATTAGTCGTACACCTAGCCTGCTCGTTGCTGCGCGCGGTCAAATCAATGTTGATCAGCCCGAACTTACCAATAATGAGTGCGCTATCACGCCCGTGATTGCTTACCTCAGTGATCATCGAGCGCAAACATTACAGCGCGTTTCGTTGGTCGTACAAGAGTTTGCTAAGCTGCACGACACAGACGAGCGCAAATTTCTCTTAGCTGCCGGTACAGCCGGCATTGAGGCCGCGACTAATATTGTTGTGCATGAGTCTTTTTGGCGCATGCACTTTATATTATATGGTGCCGTGTCTCTTCTTTGCTTCATCACGTTCCGGTCTTGGCGGGCGACGGTCGTTGCGCTGGTTCCGTTGGTTCTTACATCAATTTTGTGTGAAGCCCTAATGGGGGGGCTGGGTATCGGTGTCAAAGTAGCGACCTTGCCGGTCATTGCCTTGGGAGGCGGGGTGGGGGTGGACTATGCTTTGTATTTGCTGAGCATTCAGTTGGCTCAGCAGAGAGGTGGCAAGTCACTTCAGGAGGCGCATAAAATCTCCTTGAAATTTACTGGGAAAGTTGTGGGTTTGGTTGGCTTGATGATGGCGGCTGGCGTGTTTACGTGGATACTTTCGCCAATAAAATTTCAGGCCGATATGGGGATTCTCTTAACCTTTATGTTTCTCTGGAATATGATTGGATCGCTCGTACTGATCCCGGCCCTTTCGTATTTTTTACTGCGCGATACCTTTAGTCTAAATGGCGCTGAACTGGAGCAGCCGGGACGGCTAACTGCGTCCCAGGCCAACACTACCTTAGTGAGCCGAAATGCGGCTAAGCGTTCGATTGAGGGCTCGATAGGATAGCGATATTGTTACAAAAAGGGGCGCGGTGGTTGGCGTAGCCGCCAATGCGCCCCTGGGTTCGACGACCCGGTGCATGGTGCAAAACGATGCTTTTGGTGCTTTGTGATCCTCCAGACTATTTTGCGGGAACCCCAGATGATTCTTTTCAAGGGGATGAAGGGTTAAGCTCTTTCCACGCGTCTTGATAAATCCGATGGATTATCTGCACCACCAAGTCGGCTGAGGGTGACAGCTTTCGACCGGCTAGCGACGCAATGACCAAGTTAGCGGTCAGCGGGTTCTTTTGGTTGGGCTGTGTCTGTTCGATAATTGTGCCTTGATGGCACTCTTTTGCTACAACCGTTCGGGATGTGAGCCATACAGCGTTTGTGCGTTGAACGACCACTTTCAGCGTGAGAAAATCGTCGCAACTGAGACTCGTCTTGAAGGACTGCAGCAGTGGGTGTATCGATTTCATCAACTGCGGCATGCTGCCGGCCATGAATGGATAGGCCGATAAGTCTTCTATATTTAAACTTTTCTGAGTGGCCAGAGGGTGTTCTGCTCTTACAAATAACGACAGCGGCAGTTCACCGAGCGGAGATATCGTAATCCTCGGAGCTTTCCCAAGTTGACCTGAGGAATGAAGAAAAAACTCGATTTCTTCCGCAAGCAGGGCGTCGCGAAGATGGTGGACGTCATTCACATGGGAGCGTACCTCAATCCCTGGATAACGATTGATAAGTTCTGTCAACACATCAGCCATGAAAGCGGCGGCCACCATCGGGCCCATGCCAAATGCGACCTCGCCGAGCTGTCCAGCTTTCGATAAATCTATATCGCGGCGCAGGCCCCCGAGCGTCAAGCGAACTTGCTCTGCTCGCTCAACTAACAGTTGACCTTCACTGGTGAGACGAGCTCCGTGTCGACCCCGCTCAAATAGCTTGACGCCTAATTCATCTTCGAGCGCCTGAATGCTCCGACTCAGTGCCGGTTGGGTGATATGCAGTTCTTCGGCCGATCGAACAAAATTGCCCGTTTGTGCGAGGACTGTCGCATAGCGTAGTTGTCGAAGATCCATAATTTTTATTCATAGAATGATGATCAATTATTCATTGGACGGTATTTTTCTGCAAGTAAATACTTAATCGTTAGGGAGCTTCGTTGACCCAAGATCAGGCTGTTATCTGGCCACTTGAGACGGGAGGCGTTTGAAGTAAGCAGCAGCCAGGGTTTGCGGGTCGACAACGGGTCATTGAGTTGTAACAAACAGCGGGCGCCTGGTTTTTTAGTGGGCTGATGACCAGCCGGCTACGGGGTGGCGCCGTGGAGCAATTGAGGAGAAATCATGCGTAGAATAAGAAAATGGGTGGTTGGACTTGGCCTAGCGTTGACGTTCTTCGGGACGGTCTCTGCGACACAGGCTGCCGAGCCATTCAAAGGCAAAATTAGCATGAGCGGCACAGACTCGGTGCCTGACTGGCCGACGCGGGTGACAGCGCCTAAGGGCGCCCCTAACGTCTTGGTCTGGATGCTTGATGATGTCGGCTTCGCTCAATTGGGCGCATATGGCGGGTTAATTGATACACCGAATATTGACGCCCTTGCGGCGAACGGTCTGCGTTTCAATAATTTCCATACGACGGCCCTCTGCTCGCCGTCCAGAGCAGCCCTGATGACGGGCCGCAATCACCACGCGGTCAGTGTCGGCGGGCACTCGGCGGCGGCATCGGGTTTCCCGGGCTACTGGTCGCAGGTGCCTAAGAGCGCAGCCACTGTTGCCAAGGTTCTCCAGCAGGGAGGCTATGCCACCTACGCTTTGGGAAAATGGGATCATTTACCTAACGAAGATGTCTCGGTGGCCGGTCCATTTGACTTCTGGCCAAGCGGGCAGGGCTTCGATCGCTTCTACGGGTTTCTTGCCGCCGATATCAACAACTTTAAACCTGCCATGTGGTCGGATCACACGCCGATCGAGCCTTTTGTGGGTAAGCCCGATTACCATCTAAGTACCGACATCACCGATAAGGCCTCCGATTGGATCAATAATCTTCAAGCCGCCGCGCCGGGGAAACCCTTCTTTATGTATTGGGCCACTGGCGCGGCTCATGCGCCCCATCACGCCCCCAAGAGCTATATAGAGAAGTACAAAGGCAAGTTTGATATGGGCTGGGATAAGGCTCGGGAGATGATCCTGGAGCGCCAGAAAAAACTTGGGGTAGTGCCAGCAGATACGCGCCTGCCTGAGCGCCCAGCCGATCTCCCTGCGTGGGACAGTCTCTCCGCCGATCAGAAACGTGTGGCCACACGGTCCATGGAGGCTTTCGCTGGTCAGTTGGAGCATGCCGACCACGAGTTTGGTCGCATCCTCGCCACGTTGGAACGTTTGGGTGAACTGGACAACACCGTCGTCGTCGTGACCTCTGACAATGGCGCTTCAGCCGAGGGTGGGCCAGAAGGCACTTACAACGAATATCGCATGTTCAATGGCATGCTGACGAACACGCAAACCAATCTAAAGTTCTTGGATTCTTGGGGTGGGCCAGACACCTATCCAACCTACCCTGCTGGTTGGGCCATGGCAGGCAACACGCCCTTTAAATACTACAAACAGACGGTCCATGAAGGCGGTGTGCGGGATCCGTTGATCATCTCTTGGCCGAAATCCATTCAGGAAAAGGGGGCGATTCGTAAGCAGTTCCATCACATGACGGATCTGATGCCGACCTTGCTGGAAGCTGCAGGTGTTTCGATTCCCAAGATTGTGGATGGCGTTGAGCAGCAGCCTCTAGATGGCGTGAGCATGGCTTACACCTTTAAGGAAGCCGATACTGCCACGCACAAGAAGAGGCAGTATTTCGAGATGTTCGGTAACCGCGGGATGTGGGCCGACGGCTGGAAGGCGGTAGTCGTTCACAATCCTCGGCCATGGGAAATCTATACCAACACGCCTTTTGAAAGCGACGTTTGGGAGCTATACGACACGACCAAGGACTTCAATGAATTGAATAACCTGGCCGAGCGGAACCCACAGAAGCTGGCCGAGATGATGAAGTTGTTCGATGCTGAGGCCAAGCGCAACAATGTTTATCCATTGCGCCCACCTTTCGGAAAGTTCAGAGCACTCCAGTTGGCGGAAAGGCTACGTTCGGTTGACGGCACTTTTGAGTACGTTGGGGGTGGCACGCGGGTTCACGAGCAATTGGCGCCTCCGGTCTTCGGACGTGACTACAGCATTACCGCTCAGTTGGACGGTTCTGGAGCCATCCCTGAGGGCGTAGTCGTTGCCATGGGCGGCAATATGGGGGGCTATTCCCTGTACGTGAAAGAGGGGCGGCCGGTGTTCGGTTACAACTACTTCGGGGAAGAGCGCTATGCCGTGCGTTCCGATACGCGTCTGTCCTCTGGAAAGTCGGAGTTGCGTTTCGAGTTCAAGAATATCAACAAACAGCAAGCGGTGGGGACCTTGTTTATCGACGGTAAGCAAGTCGGTCAAGCAGAGATCTCGCGTTTGGTGCCGATGATGTTTTCGATCAACGAGACGTTCGACATTGGTCGTGATACGGGCAGTCCAGTCATGAACGACTATGGCGACGTCGCAGAATTCTCCGGAAAAATCGACAATATTACTTTCAAAATCGACATCAGCGACCTCAAGGCCGTTGCTACTCAGTAACCGTACTTGCGAGGAGAAATACAATGACGCTTTCGTCTTCTCATCATCGAGAGTTGGGTATTACCGGTAGGCCTTTCGTCGGTGGTCGGTTCCTGCTGGACACGGCGGGTACACCCGTTCAGCACATCAATCCCAGTACCGGCAAGCCGCAGGCAGATCTCTACTTGGGGGCTGCGGTTGAAATCGACAAAGCTGTCGAGGCTGCTAGGGTTGCACAAAAGCAATGGGTTGCGATGACACCCTATGCCCGTATCGGCTGCTTCAAGCGATTGGGGGCTCTGCTCGGCGAACATGCTGAGCAGCTTGCCTTCCTTGGCGCCCGAGAGTCCGGTATCCCGGTGAGTATTCCGTTGCTGCCGATGGCACAGAGCTGGATTGACCACTATATGGGGTGGATCGACAAGATCGAGGGGAGCTACGTTGGCGAGTCCTTTCCAGCTCCGGGGTTTAGCTATACGCGTCGCGAACCCTACGGTGTAGTCGGTGTAATCATTCCTTGGAACGGCCCATTGATAGCGGCTTGCATGATGGTCATGCCAGCCATCGCCGCCGGTAATGGCGTGGTGTTGAAACCACCCGCCTTGGCGCCGTTCGTCGCTTTGCGCCTTGCCGAACTGGTGCTTCAAGCCGGTTTTCCCGCTGGATTATTTAACGTCGTACCCGGTGAGGCGGAGGCTGGTGAGGCCCTGGTTGCTCATCCTCAGGTGGGTAAAATCGCGTTTACCGGCGGTGAAGGGGTGGCTCGTCGTGTCATGCTCGGCGCCGCCGCGAATCTGAAGCCCGTTGCGTTGGAGTTAGGCGGCAAGTCCGCCAATCTGGTTTTTGAGGATGCAGATCTCGATGGGGCGGTCATTCAGGCTGTCTATGGCGCACTTGCCCTAAGCGGGCAAGGTTGTGTCAATCCCACTCGCCTTCTCGTGCATCGTGCCCGCTATGATGAGGTGGTGGCCCGGGCCGCAGCTGTGGCCGACTCTATCAAAGTGGGCGATCCTTTCGCCCCCGATACTGTGTCTGGTCCCGTGATCTGCCAAGCAGCCTGCGATCGTATTCTCGGTAACATCGAGAGCGCGAAAAGGGAGGGTCGTTTGGTGGCAGGAGGGCAGCGGATGGGCGGTGACTTGGAGGCCGGCTTCTTCATCCGGCCGACTGTGTTCGCCGACGTTGTGCCTGAAAGCTTTCTTGCTCAGAACGAGGTGTTCGGCCCGGTGTTAGCTATAACCCCCTTCGCCGACGATGCCGAGGCCCTAGCTATTGCCAACGGCACTCGCTACGGGCTAGGCGCCTATCTCCACACCCAGGACATAGATCGGGCGCACGCGTTTGCTGAACAGTTGGAAGCGGGTTACATCAATGTAAACGGCTTCGCCTCCATGGCGCCCATGTCCCCCTTCGGCGGATACAAGCAGAGCGGTTTTGGCCGAGTGGGTGGCTGGGCGGGTATGGAGGAGTACCTGCAACTGAAGAACGTTTTCGTCGCTCGGCGCGAAGTTCGGTCGTAGGTTAGGTCATTTTCGACTGCATCGTCGGCGATCGCGTGTTTGCTGGAGGCGACGATGGGGTTGTTAATATTGAGACGGGGTTAATGCAGCGAGGAATGGTCAAACTTTAAACCGTTGACCATCCCGTCGTATGGCGGTTGGTACCCCTTATCGAACCTATTCAATCGATTTGGTTTGGGAGACGAACACAGGAGTGGCCGTCTCTCAAACCTTCTTTGGTCCAGTTATTCGCTGCTCAACATCTCAGCCGCAGTCTGCGGATATGGGCAATTCATAATTAGCCAGGAACATATCCAGCGCCGCATTCACCACTGACAGCTGCATGGCAGCAGGCAAAAGTGGCTGACGCCAAATGACCTGTGGCCAGAATGCAAATTCCTTAAGCAGGGCGTGTACCTGATGGGCGATAAAGTCGGGATCGCCTGCCTTGAGTTTATGATCTGCCTGAGCGGCACGAATCCAGATAGCGAAATTTTCCTCTCGCTTGCCTAAACGGCCCACCATGTGCTGCGCGCGTTCAAGGGAGTGAATGGCCGTTGCGGTGACAACCCGCGTCAAGTCCAAGAAGTTGGAGTCGTTGAGGATATGCATCTCCCTCAGCAGAATTTCCTGCAACTGCTCGCGTAAGGGTCGGTTGCCGCGATACGCGAACGCCAGTTCTTGAGCACTGCTGATCCATAACTGATGAAGCACTTCCTCGAATAATTTTTCTTTACTGTAGAAGTGGTTGTACACCGTGCGTTTGGAAACAACAGCATGGGTGGCGATTCTGTCCATGCTGGTGGCATCGAAACCGTTGTTCCGGAATTCGGAAATGGCTGCCTGAATAATCGCAGTGCGTTTTCGATCAGCCAGGCGCCGTGGCGCTTTCATGAATACTCTTCGGGCATGAGCACCAGGATATTCCTACTCACTGAGAGATGGGGGAATTGCAGGGTCGCATTCAACGCAAATGCAGAACGTAACGTTCAGGCCATGTATCAATCGTAAGTGTAGAAACCTCGACCGCTTTTACGCCCCAGATAACCCGCCGCAACCATCTCTTTAAGCAACGGCGACGGGCGATATTTAGGGTCGTTGAAGCCTTGGTGGAAACTTTCCATAATCGCCAGCATTGTATCCAAACCGATCAGGTCGGCCAGCGCCAGCGGACCAATAGGGTGGTTACAACCCAGTTGCATGCCTGTATCGATATCTTTGGCGCTGGCCAAGCCTTCCTGCAAAACGAAGATCGCTTCGTTGATCATAGGGCACAGAATTCTATTCACGACGAAACCTGGGCTATTTCGAGCGGCCACGGGGTTCTTGCCAATTTGCTCTGCCAGCGCAAGTGCCACAGTATGGGTTGCATCTGAGGTTTGTAGGCCGCGAATGATTTCGAGCAATGCCATCAGCGGAACCGGATTGAAAAAGTGCAGGCCTATGAAACGCCCAGGCTGGGTGACCACTGCGGCCAATTCGGTAACAGACAGCGAAGAAGTGTTGGTGGCAATGATGCAGTGGCGGCTGACGACGCTGTCGATCTGTTTGAGAATGCGCTTCTTCAGCTCAAGATTCTCGGTAGCGGCCTCAATCACCAGATCGACGTCGCGCAATAGGGCGTAGTCGGTGGTTACGGATATCCGGGCGAGGGCGTCCTGTTTGTCCGTTGCACAAATGCGCTCTTTGCGTACCTGGCGTTCCAGGTTTGCCGTGAGCGTCGCCACGCCTTTTTCCAGCGCCTCGTCGGCAACATCCACCAGTGCGACACGGATGCCCGCCAGCGCACAGATTTGCGCGATTCCGTTACCCATGGTGCCTGCGCCAATAACAGCAATATGTTGAATACTCACGATAGCTCCTCAAACACGCTCAAAAATAGCCGCGATACCCTGGCCGCCGCCGATACACATGGTCACCAATGCATAGCGCCCGCCAATGCGCTGCAGTTCATGAATGGCTTTGGTGGCAATGATCGCTCCGGTGGCCCCGACCGGATGGCCAAGGGAAATCCCCGAGCCATTGGGGTTGACCTTTGCCGGATCCAGGTTCAGTTCCTGATTCACCGCGCACGCTTGTGCGGCGAATGCGATGTTGGCTTCGATAACATCCAGATCAGAGACCGTCAGACCGGCACGCTTCAGGGCAAGGCGTGTGGCAGGGATGGGGCCAAGTCCCATCAGTTCAGGTTCGATACCTGCATGCGCGTAGGCAACCAGGCGTGCAAGCGGACGCAGGTTATTAGCCTGGACCGCTGCGCCGGTCGCCATCACCAGCGCGGCGGCGCCATCGTTAAGGCCGGAGGCATTACCTGGGGTGACCGTACCATCCTTCTTGAAGGCCGGCTTCATCTTTGCCAGTTGTTCCATCGAGGTGAGGCGCGGGTGTTCATCGACATCGAACAGTTGCATGGCTTTTCGAGTGTGTACTTCAACGGCCGCGATTTGCTCGATGAAGCGGCCTTCCTCGATGGCACGAAACGCGCGCACCTGATCTTCCATGGCCAAGGCATCCTGCATTTCGCGACTGATACTATTGCGCACTGCAATGTTCTCGGCGGTGATGCCCATGTGGATGCCATGAAAGGGGTCTTGCAGGATGCCGAGCATGTAATCGACAGCCTGGGTGTTGCCCATTCGTGCGCCCCAGCGAACGGCGGGCAAGATGTACGGACCACGGCTCATGGACTCGACCCCCGCACCGATGGCGATTTCGGCGTCACCCAGCAACAGGGTTTGAGCCGCCGAGATGATGGCTTGCAATCCGGAGCCGCACAGACGGTTGACGTTGAAGGCAGGGGTTTCTTTCGGGATGCCGGCATTGATCGCGGCAACCCTGGAAATGTAGGCATCTTGCGGTTCGGTGGGAATCACATTGCCCATCACCACATGTTTGACCTGCGCCGGATCGACGCCACTCCGTTGCAAGGCTGACTTGACGGCCGTGGTGGCCAGATCGGCCATCGGTACGTCTTTCAGTGATCCGCCAAAAGTGCCAATGGCGGTCCGGGAGGCGCTGACGATAAATACTTCAGGGATGCTCATTCTCGATCCTTGTTGTTCAGGCTTGTGCTCATGTGGATAGGGAGGCAGGATCAGGTACGTTCGAAAATCGCCGCCAGCCCCTGGCCTCCACCGATGCACATGGTCTCCAGTCCATAACGACCTTTGCGACGCTCCAGTTCATGGAGCAGGGTACTGAGCATGCGCACACCCGTGGCACCGATCGGATGGCCCAGGGAAATGCCCGAGCCATTGACATTGACTCGTTCCAAATCGTGCCAACCCCATCCCTTGAGCACCGACAATGCCTGGCAGGCGAACGCTTCGTTAAGCTCAATCAAATCCATTTGATCCAGGGTCAGTCCGGTCTTGGCCATCAGCTTTTGCACGGCAGGTACCGGACCGATGCCCATCATTGCCGGATGGCAACCGCTAGCCGCCCAGCCCGCCAGAAATCCCATCGGTTTAAGACCCAACTCTTCAAGCTTGTCTTCCGCCACGATCAAGCACGCTGCCGCGGCATCGTTTTGCTGACTTGAGTTGCCGGCGGTAACTGTCCCGTCCTTGATCAGGGGGCGTAATTTTCCCAGTGAAATCAAGCTCGAGTCAGCACGGAAGCCTTCATCCCGGTCGAACAGTATCGGCTCGCCCTTGCGCTGTGCAACGCTGATGGGCACGACCTCGTCATTGAAACGTCCTTCGGACCACGCCTGGGCCGCGCGCTGATGACTTCGCAAGGCAAACGCGTCCGATTCCTCTCGGCTGATGTGGTATTCCCTGGCGAGGTTCTCGGCCGTCTCGATCATCCCCGAGATTTGGCCGAAGCGTTCTTCCGGTTGCGAGCGTTCACGGCCACGCTCAAGTCGGTCATGCATCTTCACGCTGCCAGTGCGTGAACCCCAGCGCATGTCGGTCGAATAATATTCAATGTTACTCATGCTCTCGACACCGCCAGCCAGCACTAGATCTGCGGCCCCGGTCTGTACCATCATGGCCGCTGTGATGACGGCTTGCAGTCCTCCCCCGCAACGGCGATCGAGCTGCATACCGGGCACTTCTATGGGCAACCCCGCCTGCAATCCAATCCAGCGTCCTACGCAGGGCGTTTCACTGCTGGCGTAGGATTGAGCAAAAACGATGTCTTCGATCCGGGCCGGATCCAGTCCTGTACGTTCCAGTATCGCCTTGACTACATGAGCGCCCAGCGCTTCAACGGAGACCGGCCGTAAACTGCCGCCAAAGGTTCCGACAGGGGTTCGTAAGGGCGCAACGATCGCGGCACGTCTCATTACATAGTTCTCCAGATGTGGTCAGCCTTCAAAGGCTGGCAGATTGTTCCAGTTGTTCACGAAAGTCAGGGTGAGCAATGTCCAGCATCTTTAAACGACGCTGTCTGAGGCTCAGGCCTCGCAAATCAGCTACGCCGTATTCGGTGACGATCAGGCCCGCGTCGCTGCGCGGGGTACTGACAGGGCCGTTGATGCGTGAGACGATGCGGCTGTGGATGCCGGAAACGGAAGGCAAGGCAATGATGGGCAGGCCGCCACGGGACCGCCGCGCTCCACGGAGGAAATCAAGGGCACCACCCACAGCTCCAATGTAGGTACCACCGGCAGTTTCCGCGTTGATCTGGCCGCTCAGGTCGACTTCGATGGCCGAGTTCAGCGCCACGAAACGTTCCAGGCTGCCCAGTACCTGCAAGTCATGTGTGTAGGCCGTCGAACGCATCTGGATAGCTGCATTGCAGTGGGCGAAATGATTTAGACGGTTACTGCCCATCAGCACGCCAGCGATCGTGGCGCCCCGGTCGATGGTTTTATGGATGTTGTTGATAACACCTTTTTCCATCAGGTCGACCACTCCATCACCGATTGCACCGGAGTGCACGCCCAGATTGCGATGGCCGCCAAGGGCGCTCAGGATCGCTTCGGGAATGACCCCCAGACCGAACTGCAAGGTAGAACCGTCTTCGATCAAACCGGCAACCTGACTGGCAATCGCCTGTTCGATCGGACCGGGCCTCGACGCAGGACTTTCAAGTGGAGAGCGGGAAGTCTCCACAATGCAATCGAGGTCTTCTTCGTAAAGGTAGCGCTCGCCGAAGGTCCAGGGCGCCTGATGATTGACTTCTGCGATGATCAGGCGGGCATGTTCAAGCGCCGGCAGCAGATATTCATGGGCAAGACTCAAACTGTAACGGCCTTGCTCATCGGGAGGTGCGAGTTGCAGCAACAGCACATCGATTTTCAACGTGCCGTCGCGGATCATTTCGGGGAATTGCGAATAATGGCAGGGCAGGATATCCAGGACGCCGGCTTTGGCCAGCGCACGGTTGGCTCCGCCACCGCAGTACGAAATGAAGTCGACCTGGTCAGCGTGCTCAGGCCGACAGGTGTCGCTATGAGTGATGCCGAGCATGACCCGGAACCGTCCCATCTGCGCCCGCTGCTCCATCAGCATTTGAGTCAACGGCAGAGGTTCGGCATTTGCCTGACCCCAAAGAACGGTATCGCCGGGGCGGATCCATTGGCAAAGGTCCAGGCGCTCAAGGGGTATGTTCTGAGTCATGATGTAATTCGTTATTATGAACTTCGTTCAGAATAACATGATGCTCAGGACAAGTCGCAAGCGCTTTTTTGGCCGCCATAAAAAAGCCCCCGCATCGCGAGGGCTTCGTTCGGACTTACGCTGCATCAGCTCCTGGCGATGAAGTTTTTACCGTTTTCATACATGATTTTGCGTTGTTCTTCGAGGCTGCAAGTGGTCAGTGCCTCACCGATGAAATCAGCCGGGGTCGGCACGCCTTCGGCATGAGGGTAGTCCGAACCGGTGATGATCCAATCGACGCTGCCGGTTTGATCGATCAAGCTGCGGATGTTGTCTTCCGGGTAGGCGACCACCCCGACGTGGCGTTTGAAGATTGTGCTTGGACGCTCTTTCAATTGGCCAGCAGGCCATAGCCCCATCTTGGCCATGCCGCGAACCTTGTCCATCTTCACCAGCATGTTCGGAACCCACTCGGCGCCGTTTTCGGCCGAGAGCAATTTGATGTTCGGGAAGCGCTCGAAGAAATTCCAGAAAATGAAGTTCGAGATGGTCTCGATCACCGGGCGTTCGCTGTAACCATGCATCCAGACAAACGCCGACTGGCGCATCCGCGATTGCTGCATCAACTCGCCCCACACGGCCATGTGATGCTTGAGATAGATGGCCTCGGAAACGTGATAAACGACGCGTACATGGGCTTCGTTGAGGATCGACCAGAAGCGGTCATAGTACGGGTCGGCAGGGGAGCGGCCGATTTCGTTCGGGCCCATCGGCATCAACACCAGCCGAGCACCGTTCTTGACAACAAATTCCGCCTCCTTGATTGCCGAGTCGATGTCAGCCAGGGAGATCAACGGGGCTGAGTAGATACGGTCAGAGTGGTTGAATTTCCACTCATCGAGCATCCAGCGGTTATAGGCATGCAACACCCCGGCAGCCGCCTTGGGTTCGTCGAGGTAGCTGACGGCTGCAACCATGTTGCCGCAGTACATGAAGCAGCCTTCCACGCCAAACTCATCCATCTTTTTGAGCCGGTCCTGGGCGTTGTACATGTCTGGGGTCATGTCGACGCGCATTTCTACTTCACCATGGCCGTCCTTCATGGCACGCAACCATTCGTGCAACTTGCCAGGCGGAGGAACCTTGCCGTCTGCAGTGAAGTACCCGGCGCTGACTTCAACCTTCTTCTGGCCTACGTAAAGGGCATATTCACCGTCGGCACCGACGCGCCATTGAAAGCTCCAATCTTTTTCCAGTTCCTTGGGCAGGTAGCGGCTCCAGGAGTCCGGTTGCTCGTAGATATGGGTATCGCCATCGAAAATTGCGCCGTTGTACGTGCTCATCACTAAACTCCGGTTACCATTTTTATGAATGATGTTCACACTTTTTGTGCGTAGGGTCATTCTTATTCATAGGCTTGGGATGTGCAAATGCAATATCGTATTTCGTTAAATTAATATCATTTTGATATGGATTGGCGATTCAGGGCCTCATTCCCTGCGATCATTACCTGAGGCGCTGCTCATACGACATTCGTTGGGACGCACCCAGGCCTACCCTTGCGTTGCCCAGTAGCACTGGATATGGTTTTTGTGTTTGTATTTATGTATGTCGTTCAATATTTCTCGGTGCGCGTTTCATTCCGCATCCCTGATCGTATCAACCATGAGGTTCACATGGCACAACAGCTGCCCGCTTTTCCTGCCCTTGCGAAGGTAATGGTGACTCTTTTCATCGAAGGGACCGCAGAGTTTGTCGACGACTTTCTTTTCTTGTGTGAACCGGTACCGAGTCTTGATGCTGGAGATTCTGTTGCACTGGAGCTGCATTTCGATCCCTTGCTGGCGGAGGCGGGTTCGCTCAAGCTCGAGAGTGGCGAAGTCGCTCGGCATGAAGCGGCCTGGCAGAGCGACGTAATGCGCTCACAAAACGCCACTGTCAAAGCACGCATTAGTGCTGCTAACACACCGAACGGCAAGCGTCGCCAATTGGAAGTGGATTTCAGAATGGAAGCTGATCTACAGCCCGAGACGGTCAAGCTCGCTGAGCTTTTTCTGATTCGCCAACTGAAAAGTCATTTCCCGAATGGCAGCATTGCAGCCAGCTGGAAAGCAGACCTCGGTGATCAAGGGATTTGGTACGGTGATACGCAATTTGCCTACAACCTGATTCAGCCGGGTGTTGCCGGTCTGCACCCTGAAGTCCATGCTGGCCTGGTCGAGCATTTTTCGGACCCGCGGTGGCGTTTCATCTGAGTGTTTCTAAAATCGATTTCAGTGGGTGGCGATGATGGAACTTCGGCAGCTCAGGCATTTCATCGTGGTGGCCGAGGAGTTGCACTTCGGTAGAGCGGCTACCCGCCTCGGGATGGCGCAGCCGCCGCTTAGCCAATCCATTCAGCGGCTGGAGGAATCGCTTGATGCGCGCTTGCTGGACCGTACCAGCCGGCAAGTCAGTCTGACACCGGCGGGTAAAGTATTGCTGCGCGAGGCCTATACCATCATTGCGCAGATCGATTTCGCCGAGCAGGCAGTGCTCCGCCAGGCCCGCGGAGAGCTGAGCCGACTGCGTATCGCTTTTGCTCCCATGAGTGTGATGCGCATCCTGCCGGCGGCGGTCAAGTTGTTCAATGAACGCTGGCCCAGTATTGAAGTCCAGTTTGATGAGCAGCTCAGCACCCAGCAAGTTGAAGGATTGCGCAATGGCAGCCTGGATATCGGTATTCTGAACCGCAACATGGTCAACACCGATGGTCTCGATGTTCGGGTCATCGAGTATTCCAGGGTCATTGCGGCGGTTCCGGCGAAATGGAACCTTGGCAAAGAAAACGGAACCCTGCGGCTTGCTGATCTCGCCGGGTATTCGTTTGTCCTGTCACCACAGCATCTAACGCCGCACTTTCATGCCGCACTTGAGTCTGCTTGCCGTAAGGCCGGTTTTTCGCCCAAGCGCATTCAGCAGGTAGCACAGCCTTACAGCATGTTTAATCTGGTTGCGAATGAGCTGGGGGTCGGCTTCGTTCAGGACACGGCGCGGCACTTGCCCATCGAGGGGGTGCGATTCGTCACGATACGTGATTTACCTGATTCGCTACATGGCGAAGCGGCGATCGCTTGGGTACCGCGAGCATTGACCCCTGCGTTACAAGCCATGATTGGTTTGCTCGAACGTATCGCAGTTCGTGAACGTGCCGCCCAGGGCGAGGGGCCAGTGGATCACTCAGAGTGAATGACTGATTGTATCGCCGACGATTCAGCGTCAAGACCAGGACACCGTTGTCGCGGTGTTGGATCAGCACGTCACCTGTCACTCTTGATTTCCACCTGCGCACGACAGACTGTTCAGGCGATGCAGGGCCCGTGCAGCGTCGTCGAGCAACTCGTCGAAAATGAGTTCGACCGGTTTGATCGCATCCGCGAAGACCACAGCCGGTCCGTAGTCCAGCATGCCAGTGCTGCTGTCGCCACTGGCGTAGGCCTGGGTGGCCAGAGCGCCATTCACATGCGGCCGGTACTGTTCGAAATCGACAATTCTGGCCTCGTCCAATTCCAGGACTGCGCGTGCACTGGCGTTATGCAACACGCGGTGGTGGTCGCGTATGGCTTTCTTGACCACCACGCTTTCGCTGCCATCACCGCGCACCACTAATTCTTTGTAGTTCTCATGAATGTTCAGCTCTTCAGCAACCAGCATGCGTGAGCCCATGATCACGGCATCCGCTCCCATGGCTAGAGTCGCCGCCAGTTGCTTGCCTGTGCCAATACCGCCGCCGATGATTACTGGCAGGTCGAGTACCGCGGGGCCGTGTGCGGCTTGAACCATACTGCTGATGCCGAAGATGCCAGGATGGCCGCCGCAATCATTTCCTACGATGATCACGGCATCGACGCCAAACCTGGCAGCCGTGTGGGCGTATTTCACTGCCGGCACCTTGTGCAATACTTTGATCCCCGCTTCCTGCAACCGCGGGACGATCAGCTCTGGGCTGGCACCAGCGGTTTCCACGCAGTGCACTTGCTCTTCGACAAGAATTGCCAGTTGCTGATTCAGTCGTTCAATACCACCTGCCTGGCGTGAAATGTACAAGTTGACGCCAAACGGCATGCCACCTGTCAGGGCCTTGCAGATCCGTAATTGGTCGCGGAATTCCTCCGGATCGGGAAACCCCGCAGCAACGATGAAACCCATCCCGCCAGCTTTGACGACCGCTGCGACATAGCGGGCATCAGAAACCCTCGGCCCCATTCCCCCGCAAAGAATCGGATGCCGGATACCCAGCATTTCCGTGATACGTGTTTTGAACAAAGCGTTGCGCATGAAGTAGTACCCAAGTTGAACAGAAATAGGGCCTGATTATGATTCTTGCAGGCGAGCGGCCACTTCAGGTAGCACGTCACGGCTGTTGTAAAAATTTCCACGACCGGACGCAACCAAGGCCCCTGAGCCGTCGCTGATCCGTGCGTGCGCACAGCTCAAGCGATTACCACGGTGGATGAGCTCGCCAATGATGCGCAGCTCGCCCAGATTCGCTCCTCTATGGAAGTCAGTGTGCAAGTCCACGGTCGACGTTCCACAGCCGGTGGCGGCCATCACCGTATAGCCGCACGCGACGTCCACCAGGCTGCTGATAACTCCTCCATGCACACGTTGCAAAGCTGCAGTCCCGACGAATTCCGCGCGTCCGGGAACTCGCAACTCAATGGTGTCTGAACCGACTTTTGTTACCTGTAAGCCTAGCCAGACATTGAACGGGTTTCGGTCGATGACTGCCTGCAACTCGTCGACGGTCAGACCAAATTCGTAATGCGACATCGCTTTGCTCCGGGAATTATTTTATTCTGCCTGGAATGCTTATATATGAACGATGTTCATAAAAACAACCATTGGCGATGGCTTTTTCGACAGGGCAGATAACCTTAGGGGTTGGGGCTGCCTTCTGCATCGAGTTTGCTGAGGTCGAATGGATCGGATAGACAGGTAATTCAGCCTTGTCGGCGCTACGAAACGGGATTTGAATTATGCGGACGATTGTTGTTTTGGGAGGCGCTGCGGATATCGGCAAAGCAACTGCTGATGCATTTCGAGCGCGTGCATGTCATGTCATTACGGTGGATAAATCAAAAGCTGATGTCGTCGCTGATCTATCCACGCAGGCGGGCCGCGACATTGCCATTGGAAAAATCAAGCGCAAGGCCGAGGGGCGCATTGATGCGATCATTGTCGGTGGGGGAAGCTCGACAGGGGATCCTGAAGCGATGGTCGGACTCATTTTTTTTGCTGCAACGTACATTGTTGAAGGGTTGCGCAGTTTGCTTCAGGCCAGTTCTACACCACGGGTTGTATTTGTTTCTTGCGAAGCGATCATCCACCCACATGACTTGGGAATTGTGGACGCCTGTCTGGCCAGGGATGAAGATCAAGCGAAAGCCGCCGCTGCCAGCGCACCTGATTTTACCTATGCGTCTTCCAAGCTCGCGCTTTCTTACTGGGTCAAGCAGCAAGCGGTCAGGTTGAAATGGGCAGGCATCGGTATTCTTATGAATGCCGTAGCCCCAAGGGAGGGGCGCATGCAAATGTCCTTTGCTGGTTCTGAGGATACGGCTGCTGCGCATAGGGTAACGCTGAGACGTATTGGACGTTCCGACCAGCCGAACGAGGCTGCCGCCCTCATCGTTTTCCTGGCAAGTCCTGAAAACACCTGCATTGTGGGTCAGACTATTTTCTGTGACGGCGGCGCAGAAGCCGCGCTGCGCCCTCATCATGTTTGATTGACAGTTTTGCTCCGTGCAGCTCTGCCCGGAGGGGCTCGCCCGGCGTTTTCTGTTGAAGTGCTGATCAAGCTTTAGGCAAAGGCTTCACATCGACGTCGAGCGGTTTGTTTATGTACTTGAATGTCCCGCTGGCGGTGGCAATCAACTGGCCATTTTTGTCATGCAGTTCACCATCACAGAAGGCGAGCGAACGAGTGCCGTGACATAACCGGCCACTGGCTCGCAGTCCGCCGTCGATGGCGCCCCCGGGGCGCATGAAATTGCACTTCATTTCTACCGTCACGCTGGGGCGGTTTTGCGCGTCCTGGTTGCGCGCGGCGCTGGCCATGGCCATGTCCAGCAAGGTCATGATGAGCCCGCCATGGGCTTGCATTTGACCGTTCATGTGTTCCCGTTCGAGCTTGACAATCATGATGCCGCCGCCACTTTCGCGCGGTTCGACCAGCACTTTCAGATGGTCGAGAAAAGGTACTTCCATGCGGTATTCGGAATAAGGGATTGCCCTTGCCGAAGAGACTGGAACAGTAGCGTTGGTCATACTCAGCTCCTCCCGCTCAACGATCGGTAAATACCGCCGCACGCTTTTCCGTGAACGCAGCCCTCCCTTCCTTTTGATCGCTGGTGCCGAAGGTGACATAAGCCATGCGGCGCTCGGACAGCACGCCCTCGCTGAGGGAGCTTTCAAACGCTCGGATTACGCACTCTTTGGCGATCATCGAGACTGGCAAAGAAAAGCTGGCGATCTTCTTTGCGGTTTTCAGGGCTTCTTCCAGTAATTCATTTACGGTGACAACCCGACTGACCAACCCGCATCGTTCAGCCTCTTCGGCGAACATGGGACGTCCGCTGAGAATCATCTCCATGGCTTTGGATTTGGCAATGGCTCGGGTCAAACGCTGAGTACCTCCCGCCCCGGGGATCGTTGCCAGGGTAATTTCCGGCAACGCGAAGCGCGCATTGTCGGCGGCGATGATGATGTCGCACATCATCGCCAATTCGCAGCCGCCCCCCAGCGCGAGGCCTGCTACTGCAGCCACTACCGGTTTGCGGCATCGCGTTGCACGCTCCCAGTTGGTGGTCACGAACTGGCGCTTGAACACGTCCATCATGTCCCACTCGCGCATCATCTTGATGTCGGCGCCAGCAGCAAAGGCTTTGTCGCTGCCCGCGATGACGATGGCGCCGATGTCGTCGTCGATTTCAAACGCATCGAGTGCCTGAGTCAGTTCATTCATCAACTGATCGTTTAACGCGTTATAGGCATCAGGTCGATTCAGACGGATCAGACCGACCTTGCCATGCACTTCAACTATCAAGGTTTCCAGAGACATTGTTTTGTAAGTCATGTTGCGCTCCAGCCAGAAAAGAGGCCATTCGTTAACGAAATAGTCGAAAGACCAGATCAGCTAAATGATGATTCACATGTTCGGGTAAGTCGGGCCGCCGGCACCTTCCGGCACCACCCAGGTAACGTTCTGTGCAGGATCTTTGATGTCGCAGGTCTTGCAGTGAACGCAGTTCTGGGCGTTGATCTGGAAGCGCTTCTAGCCGTCTTCCTGGGTCACCACTTCGTACACGCCGGCCGGGCAATAACGCTGGGCAGGCTCATCGTAGAGCGGCAGGTTCTTGGCGATCGGGATGCTTGGGTCGGTCAACTTCAGGTGGCACGGCTGCTCTTCTTCATGGTTGGTACCGGAGATGAACACCGAGCTGAGTTTGTCGAAGCTGATCTTGCCGTCTGGTTTCGGGTAGTCGATCTTCTTACAGTCGGCCGCAAGCTTGAGGCAAGCGTAATCCGGCTTGGTGTCGTGCAAGGTGAACGGCAGTTTGCCGCCGAAGATGTTCTGGTCGAGCCAGTTGAAACCGCCGCCGACGATGGCGCCGAACTTGTGGATCGCCGGGCCGAAGTTGCGGCTGGCGAACAGTTCGTCGTAGAGCCAGCTCTTCTTGAACGCGTCGACGTAAGTGGTCAGCTCTTCGGTGCCGTCTTTTTCAGCAAACAGCGCCTCGGCCACGGATTCAGCGGCGAGCATGCCGGACTTCATCGCGGTGTGGCTGCCTTTGATCTTGGCGAAGTTCAGGGTGCCGAGGTCGCAACCGATCAGCGCGCCGCCCTTGAAGACCATTTTCGGCAGCGAGTTCAGGCCGCCTTTGCAAATGGCGCGAGCGCCGTAGCTGATGCGCTTGCCGCCTTCCAGGTACTGCTTGAGCACTGGGTGATGCTTGAGGCGCTGGAACTCGTCGAATGGCGACAGGTAGGTGTTGCTGTAGGAAAGATCGACGATCAGGCCGACGACCACCTGGTTGTTTTCCAGGTGATAGAGGAATGAGCCACCGGTGTTCTCGGTGCCCATGATGTCCAGCGGCCAGCCAGCGGTGTGGACCACCAGACCTGGTTGATGCTTGGCCGGGTCGATTTCCCAGATTTCTTTCAGGCCGATGCCGTAGTGCTGGGCGTCGGCATCGCTGTCGAGGTTGAAACGCTTGATCAGTTGCTTGCCGATGTGGCCACGGCAACCTTCGGCGAACAGCGTGTATCTGCCACGCAGTTCCATGCCTGGGGTGTACAGGCCTTCTTTCGGATTGCCTTCGCGGTCAACGCCCAGATCGCCAGTGATAATCCCGCGAACCACGCCGTTCTCGTCGAACAGCGCTTCCTGAGCGGCGAAGCCTGGGTAGATTTCCACGCCCAGGTTCTCGGCCTGCTGGGCCAGCCAGCGGCACAGGTTGCCCAGGGAGATGATGTAGTTGCCTTCGTTGTGCATGGTCTTGGGCACAAAGAGGTCGGGAATCTTCTGCGCGCTGTCGGCGTTCTTGAGAACGAAGATGTCATCGCGGGTGACTGGTGTATTCAGCGGGGCGCCAAGTTCTTTCCAGTCAGGGAACAATTCGTTCAGGGCGCGTGGTTCGAACACGGCGCCGGACAGGATGTGAGCACCGACTTCGGAGCCTTTTTCGACCACGCAGACGCTGATTTCCTTACCGGCTTCGGCGGCCTTCTGCTTCAATCGGCAGGCGGCGGAAAGACCAGCGGGGCCGGCACCGACGATGACCACGTCGAATTCCATGTATTCACGATCAGACAAGATTCTCTCCTCCTGGGGGGTGTTTGACGGCGGCTGCAATGGCCTCCGTTCCGGATTCTGGTGTGTCGGCCTGAGCCCCTGGAAAACGCGCGACGATGTATAGCGACATCACCGCGGTAGATCCGGGTTTCAGGTATTGACGCAAGTTTTGCTCAAGTTCCAGATCCGCCAAGGTTGCGCGTGATCGTTGACGTTGATGCTCACCCCACGACGCAATGATGAAGCGTTCGCTGAAGTGATCTGGATTGGCTACGTCGCGATACAAGAGCCAATAACTGGCGCCATCACGGCGCCGGATCTTGCCCAATGCGTAAAGGCTTCGAGTGAAGGCGAGCCGATGTTCGCCGGATACTTGATAGTCCACTTGAACTGCAACCGGGCCATCGTCCGGCTGGAGGTCGCCAACAACGGTTGGTTCTGCCCAATGTTGTGACGGAGTGACCTCAGCGTCATGCCCCATGCGCATTGGAAATTTGTAGGTCAACAGCACCCCAAGAACGATCAATACAGCCGCAAGAGATACGGTTTGTGCAACGTTGAGATGGCTGGCAATGCTGCCCCAGACGACACCTCCCAGTGCCATTGCTCCCTGAAAAATGAGCATGAATACCGCCAGCGCGCGCGCACGAACCCAGGCGGGCAAGCTGGTCTGGAAGGCCGCACTGACAGTCGAATTGAAGCTGATCCAACTGGCACCCGCGACAATCAATGCCGGGCAGACCACCGCCAGCCAAGGTACCCAGGCGGCAATCAGCATTGCCGTTGCAAAGGCCAGGTTCGACACCACGACCAATCGCTGCAGATTACTCAAACGGTGACGCCAGCGCTGCAGCAGCAAACCACCACCCACTGCGCCAGCCCCTAGACTACCCAGTAGCAGACCATAGCCGCTCGCTCCTGCGGCAGACATGTTTTTGGCTATCAATGGAAGCAGTGCCCACAGCCCGGCCGCGCAACTGATGAAGGCAACGGTGCGAATCATGTGGCCATGAAGAGACTTGGCATAGCGCACGTAACGCAGGCCTCCGCGCATGGCAACAAACAGCTTTTCCGAGGTCTGCGGCGGCAGGACTTCAGGCCGATACATGAAGATGAAGATGCCTAAAACCATCAGGAACAGAAAAATGTTGATCACAAAGACGGCTGTGGCTCCTGATGCAGCTATTACAAGGCCTGCAATCGCCGGGCCCACCGCGCGCGCAGCGTTGTAGGCAACGCCGTTGAGGTTGATGGCGGCAAGCAACGCTTCCCTCGGGACCGCATCAGATGTTGAGGCTTGCCAGGCCGGGATGCTTGCCGCGCTCCCACTACCGAGCAGGAACGTCAGTAGCAGTAAGCTCCAGGGCGTCATCGCATCGAAGTGAAGCAGCAGACAAAGCAGTCCCGTCGCCAGCAGCATCCATGCGTGGGTGAGCAACAGCAGTTTTCGTTTTTCGACCAGATCCGCCATGACGCCGGCCGGCAGGCCGAACAGGAAAGCGGGCAAGGTGATGGCCGTCTGTATCAATGCGACCATCAGCGGCGAGTCACTAATCGACGTCATCAACCACGCTGCTGCCACGTTCTGCATCCATACCCCGATGTTCGCCGTCAGTGTGGCGATCCACACCGCCCGAAACAGGGGGTAATGTAGCGGTGGCAGGGGAGATTGCGCCCTTGCCTCGGCCTGTACGTCTTCGCGCTGCGCCATGCGTCCGTCCGATTTCTGCCCGGTGTCAGAGAACCGCCCTGAATGGTCCGGACTATTGCCAATATTGTGATCAGTGTTTAGCATTCTGAATACGGCGCTGAAGACTGTCAATGCGCTTGAAAACGTACAGGTATTTCCCGATACGCGATTGCAGCGATAGGCGTCGTGGCTGTTTCCGGTCCGGTGCCGATCGATTAACGTCAGAAAAGAGGAATTGTGCATGACCGATACACGCGATCCAGATGGCCAGGTCACGGCTCGGCAGCAAGGTCATATTCTGCTGATTGGTATCGACCGCCCGGAAAAACGCAACGGTTTCACGCCCAAGATGTTCGAAGAGTTGGCCAAGGCATTTACTCGTCTGGAGGAGTCGCCAGACCTGTTTTGCGGATTGTTGTACGCCGAAGGCGACCACTTTACTGCGGGCCTGGATATGCCCAGGATCGTGCCTCTGCGCAAGGAGGGTAAGCCACTGTTTCCTGCCAGTGAAGCGGACCCTTTCAACCTGCGCGAACCGCTGCGAAAGAAGCCTGTGGTCATTGCGCTCAAGGGCATATGCTTCACTGTTGCCGTCGAACTTATGTTGGCCAGCGACATTGCCGTTGCCGCAGACAACTGCCGTTTTTCTCAACTGGAGGTCAAACGCGGAATCATGGCCGGTTGCGGCGCGACGATTCGTATGGTGGAGCGTACTGGCTGGGGCAATGCAATGAAGATCTTGCTCACCGGCGACGAGTTCAGCGCTCAAGACGCTTACCGGATGAACTTCGTGCAGGACGTCGTGGCGCCTGGCGAAGAGTTTGCCAAAGCCCTTGAATATGCCGAAAAAATTGCCGCACAGGCACCGCTGGCCGTTCAGGCGACTCGCGAAAATGCGCGGATTTCTCTCGGTCAGGGGTGGCTGACTGCGTACTCCAAAATTCAGTCGACACAGAAGTTTCTGTACAACACCGAGGATGCCAAAGAAGGCGTTCAGTCATTCGTGGAAAAGCGGACCGCGCGTTTTATCGGCCGCTAAAAAGGAAAACAACAAAATGGCTAAAGGCCCGCTTTCTCGCATTCGTGTGCTTGATATGAGTCGCATTCTGGCCGGTCCCTGGGCGGCGCAGATGCTCGCCGATCTGGGCGCCGAGGTGATCAAGATCGAACGCCCTGGCAAGGGGGATGATTCACGCCAGTTCGGCCCACCGTTCCTCAAGGATGGCGAAGGTCGCAATACGCGTGAGTCCTCGTTTTACATCAGCACCAATCGCAACAAGAAATCCCTCAGTTGCGACATTTCCAAGCCTGAGGGGCAGGCGTTGATTCGCGCGCTGGTCGCCAGATGCGATGTGTTGCTGGAAAACTACAAAGTGGGCGATCTCAAGCGTTACGGACTCGATTACGAGAGTCTCAAAGCCGTCAATCCGCAGCTGATTTACTGCTCGCTGACCGGATTTGGCCAGACCGGGCCGTATTCCCCGAGGCCCGGTTATGACTCGATTTTCCAGGCTATGGGTGGATTGATGAGCATCACCGGCCTGCCGGATGACGTTGTTGGCGGCGGGCCAATGAAAACCGGGCCGAGTCTGGCTGACATTCTTGCCGGGCAATATGCCGCCTATGCGATCCAGGCTGCGTTATATGCTCGCGACATGCAAGGTGAGCCGGGCCAGCACATTGATGTGTCGCTGCTCGATTCGCTGATCGCGTCGACGTCGCATTATGCCAGTCAGTATCTGATTTCGGGGGACGTGCCTGTGCGCCGCGGCACGGAAGGCAATGGCGGTATGCCGTCGCGGATGTTTCGTTGCGCCGACGGTGACATCATGATTGTTGCGGGCAATAACGAACAATATGCGCGATTCTGCGAAGCGCTCGGTCATCCGCAATTGACCCGCGATGAGCGTTTCGCCGAGATCGCATTGCGCGTGGTCAATCGGCGCGCACTGGGTGAGGTTTTCGAGCCACTGATTGCTCAGTGGAAATTGCAGGATCTTCTGACTGCACTGGACAAGGCCGGTGTTCCTGCGGGACCGATCAACACGCTCGATCAGGTGTTTGCCGATCCGCATGTACAATCGCGCAACATGTGCGTGGAGGCTGATCATTCGTTGTCGGCCAACGGCAAGGTCAAACTGGTGGCCAATCCAGTGAAATTTTCCGGCACGCCAATCACTGAGTACACAGCACCGCCGATCCAGGGCGAGCACACTGACGAAATTCTCAGGGAGCTGCTGGGTATGCAAGATGCCGCGGTTGAAGATCTTCGACTTAAAGGTATCGTTTGATCGCGGACTGTCTCGACGGTGACTTTTTGCCGTCGGGGCGGGACGTTCCTACACCCTCAGTCAAGAAAGCGCAGCAAATCATCCGGTCGCTCACTGAAGTCCCGAACAGTATTCATCATGGGGTGTGCGCGCTTGATCACGTTTGGCTGGAACGCATGGCAGGCTCCCAGCAGTTCGTCACCTGGTTGGTTGCGAGTGGCGCGCATGGCATCAACGTCGAACCGTCGTGCATGAGCGACCATGATCGCAATCTGCAGGATGTAGGCCGCTTCAAGCTGATCGCCCCGATAGTGCTCGGCTGCCCAGCGTGAGAACCCGCTGCGCAACGGTTTGTCGGCGTGTTCAGCAGGCTTCAGCAATCTGTCCATGTCAGTTTCCCAGGTCAGTAGTTCCGTGCCGTCTAATTGAACGCACGCGCGGCTGCGACCGTTAACCAGATCCGGTACCTGGATGTCATACAGGCGACAGGTACTTTCGCGAAAGGCCTGAGCCATGGCCAGCCAGAGTAAATCATGCAGGTGAGTACAGTGCAGCCGAGGCGAGGACCCGCCGCGAAATGCCAGTCGATTTCCGGTCAGTGGCTGGCCGACCAGCCCGGCCAGCAACGCCGGAGCCTCGAGGCAGGCAACCGTAGGAATTCGCAGGCTTTGCGCATGGATTCCGGTGATTCGGTTTCCGTCATGCTCCAGCCTCAAGCGGAATGCATGATAGTCGTCCTCCAGTTCGGCAGTGACGGACTGAGCTTCGCGACGCAGCAGTATTCGGCGCCGGAAAGCGCCTTGTCCGTAAGCAGAATTAAGCGGCGCATCAAATTCATGGTTGATCAATCAATCACCTCCGCCAGCGCGCTGGCATTTGCTTGATAGGCGTTCATTTCCAGGGGTAGCCGAATGCGTAACGAGTCAAACGCGAAACTGCCCGGCTGTTGCTTGCAGTGACCGGGCCAGCGCGTTGAGCTGACTGGAGATGTCTGAGGTCTGGCTGGCAGCGGTGCTGTTTTCCTCGCTCATTTGCGCGACCATTTCGACGCGCTGTGCAATGTCGCGGGTGGCGATATCCTGTTGCTCGATGGCGGTCGCGATCAGGTTGATTGCCTTGGACACCTGATTGGCGCTGGCCCGGATAGTGTCCATGCGCACTGCGGCCTGAGTCGACAGGCCTTTGCCGGCGTTCACACGGCCGGTCACGCTGTGCATGCCGGTCATTGCTTCGCGGGCTGAGTTTTGCATGGTCACCACCATCAGGGTGATTTCCTCGGATGACCTGGAAGTCCGCGCGGCCAGTTGCCGGACCTCATCGGCGACGACCGCGAACCCCCGTCCCTGTTCACCGGCACGTGCCGCTTCGATTGCGGCATTCAGCGCCAGCAAATTGGTCTGTTCGGCGACATCCTTGATCACCTGCATGATCATGGAGATTTTGTCCGATTGCTGGCCCAGGTCGTCTATGGTCAACCCGGTATCATCGACGGTCGATGCGATCAGGTCCATTTCAGTGTTGCTGCGAGTAATGATCTCGCTGCCCTGGCTCGCGGTCTCGCCCGCTTCGTGGGCACGCAGAAGTGCGTCGCGAGTGCTGACAGCAACATGGCTGATACTCACACTCATCTGCTCGACGGCGGCGGCAATCAGTGCAGCGGCTTCGCTCTGGTTATTGGACGAAACCGAAACTTTGTGCGAGGCATGGTAGGCACCCTCAGCAGCACTGGATAACTGCTCGGCGTTATTCAGCACCTCACGCAAGGATAATTGCAGCTTGCCCAACAGCTGGTTGAAGGCTTGCGCGGCCTGGCTGGTTTCGTCGCGCCCGACCACCGGTACACGCAGGGTGAAATCGTTCGTGCGGGAGACATCGACGATGGTTCGCCGCAGGCTGTCCAATGCCCCGGCGATGCTGCGAGCGAACAGGAACGTCATCAGCACCAGTCCGGTCAGCGCGATGATGAAAATGAACAGCATTTGCTCGGACGCTTGTTGCCGAGCGGCTACACCTTCGGACATGGCCTCTTTGGCATATCTTTTGTTAAATTCGATCAGTTGGTCCAAGGCGACGGCCAGGTTGTTGATCGAGCCTTGGGAGACCTGATCCAGTCCGGTGACTTCACTCATGTTCTGGCGTAATTGGTTCCATTCCTGATCCTGGCGAAGTTGTGCCAGCAGGCGGTGGATCGAATTGTTGGTGTCTATAAAGTTTGCCCATTCGCTTTGGACAACTTTCCAGGCGTCCATTTCCTCAGGTTTTTTCGGCAGTTGTGCATAGGCATCATAGGCCTGTTGTGCCTTGGCTTCCGAGGCCTGCTTATCCTGCGCCACGGAGGTATAGAAATCGTGGGCTTCTTCGATGATGGGGCCCTTGTCCTCAACAGATTCAAACTGATCGAGGTTCCAACCGATCAATTCACGAGTCGAATTGATGGTGCCGAGCTGGCCAAGACGCAAAGTCAAAAGATTGCTGACGGCTGGTGCGCGCTCGTTTGTGATCAAGGTCAACTGCACACCTAACTGCCTGACGCCGTTCCAGCCACTGAGACCGACCATCAGCAGCATCAAGGTGGCGAAAAAGGCAATGAAAGCCAGTTTCGATTTGATCGAAAAGTTGCTCATGAGCTCATGAACTCAAGCCTCAGAGCATAGGTGCGCCCGAGACCGCCTCCAGAGCCTGTAATGATGGCGACACGACCGCTGAAATCGACCTTGCTCATCAATTTTTCCTCAGAATATTGTTAGAATTGTCCTCCGATTATTGAACGACGTTCGCATAAGTGTCTAGCGAGTCGAAAATTAAATCAGCAGATTTTGATCCGTAGGCAGCTTGCTCCCAAGTACCTGAAAATCGGCAGGGCCATTGGAGGAATGGCTTCTGCTCCGACAGGCAGCATGTTTCGCTGGGTTAACGCGGAGGCAGAGGACGATGTACGTGGGCAAAAAATCCGCGTTCTAAAATGCGAACGGCGTTCTGATATTGTGTATTCTTATTGTATCTATCTGACTGTTCGCCGGGGAATCGAAAAATGAAAGTTGTCTTGTGCACTCGTTTTGGTTCCCCTGATCAACTGATCGTGAAAGAAACGCAAGCGCCTGAACCAGGGCATGGAGAGGTCGTCATTGCGGTGCACGCCAGCGGCATTGGCCTGCCTGATGCATTGATGGTGCAGGGCAAGAGCCATGTGGTGCCGACGCTTCCGTTCTCCCCTGGCTGCGAAGTCGCGGGTGTCATTGTGCGAATCGGGGCCGGGGTGTCTGGAAGGTCTGTGGGAGAACGCGTTTTCGCTTACGTAGGCGTGGGTGGTTATGCCGAAGAGGTCTGTATCGAGGCGTCTCGGGCACTGCCTATTCCATCTGGAATGAGTTTTGAAATAGCCGCTTCTTTTGCGTTGGCCCATGCTACGGCTTACCACGCATTGAAAGATCGTGCCGGTCTGCTGGCCGGAGAGACGGTGGTTGTGCTGGGTGCCGCAGGCGGTTTGGGTTTGGCCGGCGTAGGGATCGCCAAGGCAATGGGGGCACGAGTCATTGCGTGCGCGTCAAGCGATGAGCGCCTGGAACTTTGCCGTCAGCAGGGCGCCGACGAGCTGATCAATTACCAAAGTGTTCAACTCAGACTGAAGCTTCTCAGCTTGACTGACGGGGCGGGCGTTGACGTGGTATTCGACCCCGTGGGTGGGGCTTACAGCGAGTCGGTAATGCGCAGTCTGGTCTGTGGCGGTCGTTATCTGGTGGTCGGTCTTGCAACAGATAACATTCCCAATGTCCCTCTGAATCTGCTGCTCAGCAAAGGCGCGTCGATTCTCGGTGTTTCTTACGACATCTTCAGCGCGCGATCAGCCGCTCACAGTACGGCCAACCTTGATGAATTGCTCGGTTGGCAAGCTCAAGGGGCGCTGATTCCCAAGGTTCCGATTTCTTACGCCCTTGAAGATGCGGACGTCGCGCTTGATGCACTGTTGCGGCGTGAAATTGTGGGCAAGGCCGTGTTGGTGATGAATCGCTGAACCTTTCCATTCGCTGCCGGAAATGCCTCCGGTCACCTGGAGTTCGTATTGACAAGGAAGGTGACCTGTACAATTATCGGAACGGCGTTCATTAAGAATGATATGAATTGCTTGCCTCTACAAGCTCGAAAAGTAGAGGGCATAAAACCGCAAACAGGGAGTCGCTATGGGTTGATAGCCTCCTACAGGCCCTGATGGGGGCGGCATCCGAGAAGGAGAAAAACAATAATGAATCTTCGCTCTACCCAACTTGACCCTGGCCCGCATCGATCGCATGTCTTGCAGATATCACTGCTGGCAATCGCCGTTGCAGGGGGCATCAGCGACGCCAGCGCCGTAGGCCTGGACTTCGGTAACCCCGATATCCAAAGTCGTCTCGACACCACCGTAAGGTACAACATTGGTATCCGCGGGGAAGGGACCGATTCACGTTTGAAGTTGGGTCCATCGGGTACGGCGGACCCAAACAATAACGCTGTGGCACTGGGTAATAACCGCTTCAAGAGCGGTGACGTCATTCTGAATCGCCTGGACGTGCTTTCTGAGTTTGATTTTGTCGTTCACGACCGGTATGGCTTCAGGGTCAGTGCCGCGGCCTGGTATGACCCTACTTACGGCGGTGGTGTTGACGATTCCACTTCGAACGAATTTCTGTCTAAACAGTTTTTCAAGAACGGCAAGTATTCCGATTACACGCGTAACTACACGACCGGCCCCTATGGGGAGATTCTCGATGGGTTCGTGTTTGGCACATGGGACTTGGGCCAGACTACCACGTCGTTGAAGTTTGGACGGCACAACATCTACTGGGGCAACTCGTTGTTTCCGCAGTCCAAGCAAGCGTCGATCGCTTACAGCCAGGCAGCCCTCGACCTGCAGAAGGCCGCGTTCAGTCCAGGACTGGAGGCCAAGGAATTGTTCCTGCCGCAGAATCAATTCACGGGTTCGATGCAGCTCAACCCAGAATTCTCGCTGGCATGGCAATACTCATTGGAGTGGCGGCGAGATCGGTACCCTGAGGGCGGTACTTTCTTCGAGTACGCGGCACCCGCATTTTACGGTGCCGACGGCCCTGCCATTGGCGAGACCAAGAACAAACCGGGCAGTGGCGATCACGACTGGGGTGTCATGGCGAAATGGCAACCCGACTTCATGGATGGCGGCAACATGAGCGTGGTGTACCGCGAGTTCTATGAGAAAACGCCGAACCCTTTTGCCGTTGCCGAGAATGGCTTGCTTGATCGAGTCTATAACCCGAAAAAGAACCAACTGATCGGCTTCGCGATGGAGAAGAACATCGCGTCCGTCAACTTTGGCCTGGAAGCTACGTATCGTCGTAATGCTCAGCTTTACACGACGATTACCGGCAGGCTTGCCGAAGTCGCACCGGGTGTCATCGCCGGTTTCGATTCGCAGAATGCTCCACGGGGCAACGTCTATGGCCTGGTGCTGAACGCGGTCAAACTTCTGCCTGAAACCTCCTTCTGGGATGCCGGTGAAGTCGCGGCCGAGCTGGCGTTTCAGCACCTCGACAAGGTCACATATAACCCCGATTTTGGTGTCACTGCAGGCGGGGTATTCACCCCACTCGGAGGCAGTAACTTCCCACTTGATGGCTCGAACTCACCCCTTTGCGCTGATCGCAGCGGAGCGCCTGGGTCGGGCGGCAAAACCTACGGGTGTGCGACTCGTAACTCGACGGTCTTTTCGACCAACTTCACGCCTCGCTGGTTACAAGTGTTTCCAGGTGTCGACATGAGCTCACCGGTGTTTGTGTCGTATGGCGTACAGGGCAATGCGGCGACTGGCGGGTTAGTTGGCGCGGAGGGACAAGTCAGCTACTCCGTAGGCGTACAGGCTGACATTTACCAGACGCATACGGTCAAGCTGGCATGGAACGACAGTTGGTCACCGAATCACACGACTCATCCTGCCTCCGGCGGTGAAGGGGTCACTGGGTCTGGAACCTGGTGGCAGAACGACCACGGCTGGTTGTCATTGAGCTTGAAAACTTCTTTCTGAGTTTTTCAAAAATGCGAAACGGACGGGATAGATATGAATTATAAAAAATACCTTCTTTCCATTGCTGTGTCCTACGCGGTAGCAAGCTTGGCTTTTGCGGCTCCGAGCGCCGATGAGATCAAACAGATTGGCACAACGCTCACCGAGTTCGGTGCGACAGTTGCAGGTAATAGCGATGGCAGTATTCCTGCGTATGATCCGGCAAAGGCGCTGACAAAACCCCCGGCAGGTTACTCGCCGAGGGACCCGAAGGGTGGTTTTCCTTACGTAGACCCCTACGCCGATGAGAAACCGCTGTTCTCCATTACAAGCAAGAACATGGCTCAGTACGCCGATAAACTCGATGATGGCAACAAGTCGTTGCTGCAGCGATACCCTGATTACCGGATTGATGTTTATCCAACTCATCGCAGTGCGCCGCCGTTGCCCAAGTTCGCGCATGACAACACGATCAATAATATTTCCAAGCCTAAGCTGGAAGGTGACGGCACGGGGCTGGCCGACGCTCAGGCGCAAGTGGCGTTTCCCATTCCAAAGAATGGCAACGAAGCGATGTGGAACTTCAGCACACGTTTCTTTCGCCCTTATGAGGTCGGCAATTTTGCAACGTTTTTGATCGATAGCTCCGGCGAAAGAACCCTGGTGACCGATTCGACGGTGAACTACGAACACGGGTATTGGGATCCCTCCAGGTCCAGTTCCGAATATGTTAATCGCCTGATCAACACCAACAATGCACCCGCGGCGAAGTCAGGTTCCAAAGACATGCGATATTCACCCCTGCGCATGGATGAGAAAACCGACAGCGCCTGGTCGTACTCGCCAGGTCAGCGCCGTGTGCGCCTGGCTCCGGAGTTCAAGTACGACACGGTTTCCGCACAGTACGGTGGATTGATCACCTTCGATGAAATCACCGGTTTTGACGGTAAACAGGATCGCTTCGACTTCAAGCTGTTGGGCAAAAAGGAAATGTTCATTCCTTATAACACCTACCGTACGGCCTCCGCCAAAGTGGATGATCTGGTCAACAAAGGCTTTGCCAACCCGGACAAGGTGCGTTGGGAACTGCATCGCGTTTGGGTCGTGGAGGCCAATTTGAAGGCAGGGCAGCGCCACGCGAACCCTAAAAAAGTTTTCTTCCTGGATGAAGACTCCTGGAACATGGCTGCCTACAACTCCTATGACGCGGCTGGCAAATTACACCGGTCACAGAACTTCATGCTGTTCGTCGGCTACGACAGCACACCGATGATGCGCAGCGAAGGGGTGTTGATCTACGACCACTCCAAAAGTAACTACGCATTGGCTTCCCTGCCTTTTGACACGCGCACGGGTTGGCGCGTTGCTGAGCCTTTTTCGCCTAACTTACTGTCGCCTGCGGCCATGGCGGGGGCAGGAATTCGCTGAGTACTTGAATCGAGAGAGCAACCGAAGTGCGTTGTCATTTGGCTATGCACTTCGTAATAACAATAATGAAAAGCGGAGGGGGCGATACCTCCTCTGACTCATTTGGAGGTGCTCTTGAAAAATCACCGCTATCTATGCGTTGGTTTGTTGTCATTGGGCCTGCTGACCTTTACGACGTTGTCCGCACAACCCTACCAGGATCCGTTGGATGCGCCATCGCAAGTCAATCGCTTGGCGAGCAGTTCACAACTGACCGCCGTTGGCATGGCCGGCCAACGAATTGTCGCGGTGGGCGCGCGAGGCATGATCCTGTTGTCTGACGATCAGGGCAACACCTGGCAACAAGCCAACGTGCCGGTGAGTTCGGATCTGGTCGCGGTGCAGTTTACCGGTGATACCCAAGGCTGGGCGGTCGGGCACGACGGCGTTGTTTTGCACAGTGCTGATGCAGGTGCTACCTGGGTAAAACAGCTGGACGGCCGCAACCTGGAAAAGTTGTTGACCACACACTTCGGGGAGCTGGCAGCCAAGGGTGATGAAAAAGCCCAACAGTATCTCGATCTGATCAAATTGAATTTCGCCAACGGACCTGAGCAGCCTTTTTTGGGGGTGTGGTTTGAAGACGAGCAAAACGGCTTTGCGGTGGGGGCCTTTGGAACCATCGTTCAGACGCGCGATGGCGGGAAGACTTGGGAGTCATGGATCGAGAAGGTCGATAATCCCGAGATGTTTCACTACAACGCGATTGCCGGCATTGCAGGGCAAATCTACATTTCCAGTGAGCAGGGAGCAGTGTTCAAGCTCGATAGAGCACAGCAACGTTTCGTCAAATTGTCCTCGGGCTACACCGGCAGCTTTTTCGGCCTTTTGGGCAATCAGGATTATCTGCTCGCCTTCGGGCTGCGGGGCAATGCTTACAAGTCTGTCGATGAGGGGCAGACATGGTCGCGACTCGACACCGCCAATACGACAGGCCTGGTCGCCGGTGTGATAGATGAAAAAGGGCGTATTTTGCTGGCCAGTGTAGCCGGCGCGGTCATCGAGAGCCGCGACCAGGGCAACAGTTTCAAACCGATTCCGGATGTTCGCCCTGCGCTGTTCGCCGGATTGACGGTGGCTGCCCCGAACCGGATCGTCGTTGTCGGGTTGTCCGGTGTCCAGGTCATAGGCCTCCAGTGAATGACTGGCGTCGATAAACTCGGTTGGGTGGCGCCAGTCACTTTCAGGTTTTACTGAACAATAATAATCGAGAAGATAAATATGGCTATTCCTGCCGGCGAGCAGGGTGACATGCATGTCATCCGGGATCCCAAGGATTTTGATCGAAACAGTGGTATCTGGCTCGAGCGGTTTATCTTCAACCATCGATTGCCAATATTGTTTATCTGTCTGCTGGCAACGGTTTTCTGGGTCTGGCAAGCGGCAAAGCTGCCGGTCAATGCCAGTTTCGAGAAGATGATTCCGCAGTCCCATCCCTATATTCAGAACTACTTTCAGAATAAGGACGCACTCCGGGGCATGGGCAACTCTGTTCGTGTCGTGGTGGAAAACACCGACGGTTCCATTTTCGATAAGAACTTTCTTGAAGTCCTGCAAAAAGCCAACGACACCCTGTACTTGATGCCAGGCGTCGATCGCTCTTCGTTGCGCAGCCTCTGGACTTCCAGCCTGCGCTGGACCGAAGTCACGGAAGAGGGCTACCGCGGCGGTCCGGTGATGCCAGATCCGTTCGACTGGTCAGCCCAAGCGATGGGGGCGCTGCGCGATAACATCCTGCAGGCCGGTATTGTCGGCAACTTTGTAGCCTCGGATTTCAAGTCGAGCCTGATCGTTGTGCCGCTGATGGATAAAAATCAGGAAACCAACCTTGCGCTGGACTATCGTGAGTTTTCCCATCAACTGGAGAGCCAGATTCGAACCCTGGAAACCGACACGATCAAGATTCATATCATCGGGTTCGCCAAGTTGGTCGGGGATTTGATCGACGGTTTATGGCAAGTCGGCGAGTTCTTTGGCATCGCAGCCGCTGTCGCTGCCTTGTTCGTGTTCCTGTACACGCGCTGTATTCGCAGCACGTTACTCCTGGTTTTCTATGCAACGCTCGGCGTGAGCTGGCTGCTGGGTATCCTCAGCGTCATCGGCTACGTACTTGACCCTTATCTGATATTGGTGCCATTTCTGATTTTTGCCATCGGGTTGTCCCATGGTGCGCAGAAAATGAACGGCATCATGCAAGACATTGGCCGGGGTACCCACAAGTATGTTGCCGCTCGTTATACCTTCCGTCGTTTGTTTCGGGCCGGGTTGACCGCGTTGTTGGCCAATGTGGTTGGTTTCGCTGTGCTGATTATCATCGACATTCCGGTGATCAAGGAAATGGCAATCAGCATGTCCATCGGTGTTGGCATTCTGATCTTCACGATCCTCGTGCTGGTGCCCGTCTCGCTGTCCTATGTCGGTGTCAGCAAAAGCGCGGCGCAACGCAGTATTCGTCAGGAGCTGGGGGAGGGGAGCAGTGCATTCTGGGAGTTATTCGCCAGTTTCACTCAACGTGGTCGGGCTACCAAGGCCGTGCTTGCGGCCGCAGTTATTACAGCGAGTGGTTTCGCTGTGAGCACCCACGTGAAGATCGGTGATCTGGATGCGGGCGCGCCCGAGCTGCGCGCCGATTCTCGTTACAACCAGGATGTTGGTTATCTGACCCGCAATTATGCGCTTTCCAGCGATCTGTTCGTTGTCATGATGAAAACGCCTAAGGGTGGATGTCTGCAGTACGCCTCACTTGTCGAGGCCGATCGGATGAGCAACATGCTGCGCCAGGTCCCCGGGGGGCAGATGTCGCTCTCGGCTGCCGACTCTGTGCGCATGGTGTTCTCCGGACAGAATGAAGGCAGTACGAAATGGCTGAGCATCCCGCGCAATCCGAGTAATCTCAACGGAGCGATTGAGCAGGTTCAGGTCGATAAACCGGAGCTGGCGGATCGCCGCTGTTCCATCACCCCGATTGTTACTTATCTGGCTGATCACAAAGCGGACACACTGGCGCGGGTCGTCAAAGCGTCGGAGGAGTTTGCCAAACTGCACGACACCGATGATCGCAAGTTCTTGCTGGCGGCGGGTAGTGCCGGTATCGAAGCGGTCACGAATATTGTCGTGGAAGACGCCAACACCAAGATGCTGCTGGCGCTGTATGCCGCGGTAACGTTGTTGTGCTTCATCGCTTTCCGTAACTGGAAAGCTACAGTTGTCGCGGTTGTGCCGTTGTTTATCAGCACAGTGTTGTGTGAGGCCTTGATGGTGGCGTTGGGGATCGGCATGAAGGTCGCAACGTTGCCGGCTATCACGTTGGGGGTGGGTATCGGGGTTGACTACGCTCTTTACCTGGTCAGCGTGCAGCTTCATCAACAGCGTACGGGGCAAAGCCTGATCGATGCCTATCGGCATGCACTGCAATTTACTGGACGAGTTGTCGCGCTGGTGGGTTTGACCCTGGCTGCAGGCGTGGTCACTTGGGTCTGGTCACCGATCAAGTTCCAGGCTGACATGGGCGTTCTGTTGACCTTCATGTTCCTTGGCAACATGGTCGGCGCGTTGATTTTAATACCTGCACTTTCCTATTTCTTGCTACGCGGCCCGGCTGATTCAGACGATTTACCCCAAGCGGGAAAAAGAGAAACGCAACCTTTTTCCAGTGAATCAGAATCTGCCAAAACGCTGGCCGCTTCTTCGGTGCAGTGAGTTGCAATTCTGCGGTCACCGCACCGGCTCAGGGTCAGCCTGAGCCGGTGTTTTTTTCGAGCCGAATCCCGGGGTGAATCATGTACCTGCCTTTGCAAGTCGATGAAATCAGCGCGTCCTGGTTGAGCGAGGCCTTGACCCCAATCTGCCCGGGAGTCGAGGTTCAGAGCGTTCGTGTGGTTGATATCATGCCGGGAACCTCCACCAAAATTCGCGTGGAATTGGCTTATAGCTCAGTCGGGAATGCTGCCGCGCTACCTCGAAGGCTGATCGTCAAAGGCGGATTCGAGGAACACAGCCCGTCGATGGCGTTCATGTATGCCAAGGAGGCTCGAACCTATCGCGAAGTGCTGCCTCATGTCGCCATGAAAACACCCCGTTGTTACTTTGCGCAAAGTGACGAAAACCCTGACAGCCACCAATCAATCATCCTGATGGAAGACCTGAACCTGGCGGGTGTGCGATTTTGCAATGCCCTGCGTCCGCAGCGTCTTGATCAAGTCAAAAGACGCCTGCAGGCGATGGCTCGTTACCATGCGCAGTGGTGGAATCACGCCGACCTTCAATCCGGTGCCCCTATGGCCTGGATTGAACCCCGGATGACTGGCGACACCCTGGTATATGCCGACCGCTATCTGCAACCAGAAGTCTGGCGCAGCTATATCGAGTCCCCGCGTGGCGCGGCAGTATCTACTCGATTGCACGATCTGGACTGGATGCGCAGCGCCTTTGTCAAACTCGCCGAGTTGCATCAGGCCCATCCGCCGACGCTCTGTCACGGTGACACCCACTTGGGGAATCTCTATGAGGATCCGCTAGGCAATCCAGGCTTCCTCGATATGCAAGTCAATTGAGCACCGTGGTTCGCCGATGTCACTTACCACCTGATTTGCGCATTGGACATTGCGGATCGGCGGGACTGGGAAGGGCAGTTGTTACGTTACTATCTGGCGTCCCTGACCGAGGAAGGCGTGACCGCACCGAGCTTTGAAGAGGCACTGGATTGTTACCGTCGGGAAATTGCGTGGGGATTGTTTGTGTTTCTCATCAATGAAACCCGCTTCCAGACCGAGTCAGTGAATACGGCATACGCTGCACGGTTTGGTGACGCGGCCCTGACCCACGGCACGCTGGAGATGATGCGCTGAAGCTGCACTTCGTTAGCACCACACCTGGACGCAGCGGCAGACTCGTCCGGGAGAAACGAGCTGGATCACGTGAATGCAGTCGCGGTCGAAATGCTTTCCCAAGCGTCAATCTCGGCCGCGACACTGGAGAGTTTGTGCCGTATGGCAGTCACGGCATCGGCACCGAGCACCAGGCGTAAAGGGGCCTTGGGTGCATCGAGCATCTGAAGAATGGCGTGCATGCCTTTGACCGGATCGCCCGGCTCATGTCCGAAATATCCGCTGATATGTTGCCTGGTTTTTCCGGCGGGTGTCAGATCGTAGGCGGCTATCGGTTCGGCCACGATTGACAGCGAGCTACCCGCGAAATTAGTCCGGAAACCACCCGGTTCGACCAGCGTGACTTCAATGCCGAAAGGCACCAATTCCGCCGCCAGCGATTCAGTCATTCCTTCAAGGGCGAATTTAGCCGAGCAATAGAGGCCGACTCCCGGCATGCCAATCATGCCGGCCAGGGAGGAGAAATTGATGATGTTGCCTTTCTGGCGGCTGCGCATATGGGGTAATAGCGCCTGAATCAAACGCAGTGGGCCGGTGAAGTTGGTGTCCATCACCCTCTGAAGCTCTTGCGACGAGGCTTCTTCAATCGCCCCGAACAGACCATAACCGGCGTTGTTCACTAGGATGTCGACATGCCCCAGTGCGGCGAGTGACTCGGCTACAGCCGGGCCGATCCGGGCTGCGTCGGTCACGTCCAGGCGGACACCGTGAGCACGACCAGGCGCCAGAGCTTCGAACTCGGCGATTTGCTCAGTACGACGCAAGGTTCCGACAACCGAGTCGCCCCGTGCCAATGCAGCCTGAGCGAGTACCCGGCCGAATCCACTGGATACCCCGGTGATCAGCCAGTTTTTGTTGGAATCTGAAGTCATTGCAGTCTCCTTATTGTCTTTTTTCTACTGTGATGAAAGCACGCTTCAAGTCAGTGACTAACGTCCGAGATCAACGATGTGCAAACGCAAAAAACTCAGTCCAGTATGTTTTTCAAACGTTCGCCGATGATGTGGCGCGCGTCGTCAACGATGCGCTGGATCAGTTCAGCGCAATCGGGAATGTCGTCGATCAGTCCGACTCCCACTCCAGCGGCAAAGGCGCCGTCATCCGGATCGCCGGCAGTCGCCGCTCGCACCCAGCGGTGGCTGCTTGCCAGGGCAAGCAGCTCTTCGTGACTGATGTCGCCTTTTTCCAGCTCGAGGATTTTTTCGGTCAATTCGTTTTTCAGCACGCGAGTCGAGTCGCCGATGGAGCGGCAGACCAGCGCCGTATCGCGCTCTGTAGCCTGCAAGTAACGTTGTTTGACCGCCTCGTGCATGATTGACTCGCGGGTCATCATGAAACGGGTGCCCATGCTGATTCCCTCGGCACCCAGCGCCAGTGCCGCGACCAGGCCCTGGCCGTTGGCAAAACCGCCGCAAGCCACCACTGGAATCTCCAGCCTGGCGACAGTCGCGGGGATCAGCACCAGCCCCGGCACATAGTCTTCGCCCGGATGCCCGGCGGCTTCGAAACCGGTGATACTCACCGCGTCCGCACCCAACTGTTGAGCCTTGAGGGCGAAACGCACGGAGGTGCACTTGTGCAGCACCTTGATTCCGGCTTCGTTGAACGCGGCGATGAAGCGTGCCGGATTGCCGCCGGCGGTTTCCGCCGCACGTATGCCGCTCTCGATGATCACCTGGGCATAATCCTCGGGGTTGACCCCCAGGCCCGGCAGAATGGTGAGGTTTACGCCGAAAGGCTTGTCAGTCAGCGTGCGGACCTTGGCAATTTCCTCGCGCAACGCATCGGCCGAGGGCAGGGTATGCGCGGAGATAAAACCAAGTCCGCCAGCGTTGGCTACCGCCGCCACCAGTTCGGCGCGACCTACGTGACGCATGCCCCCCATGATCAGGGGATAGTCGATGCCGAACAGCCGGGTGATACGTGTGGTGAACATGCGTGCTTGACTCGCAGTTTGTCAGTCAGATTTGGCCACCGTCGTCACACCAGAACGTCTGCGGCCCGCCGAACGCTTGTGCCGGGACGGCGCGAGGCATGCTGCGTTGGAATTAAAAGGCCGCCAGTCGTGGAACAGGCGGCCGGAGGTCACCCGAAACGGGTGAAGATCACGCTCTTCTTATTTCTGCTCATTGCTGAGCCAGCTTGGCATGTCAGATGGCCATGGATCCGCGTAAAGCGCGTGTACACCCATGGCTGATGTGTAAGCGAGATTGAGTACATTACAAAAGGCGATGAATGCGAGTATGCGCAAGAGTGTACGTAGCCTCTGGGAGACAGGCAGTTGGTCGACGCCGCGCTCGATAGCGGTTCTTCCATTGTCATCGGCATGCAGTAACAGAAATGCGCAGGCGATGATTGTCGAAGGAAACAGAATAACCTCGTAGATCGGAAACTGGTAGAAATTGCCACCCCAGAACGAGAAACGCTGGAAGGCGATGGGCCAAGCGTCGAAATGAAGGTAGCGGGTGGCTACGATATCGAGTAGACCCATTGAGATCCAGACGCCAACGAAACCTGCCAATGTGAGGCCGGCGATACCGACTCCCGGCCATCGGGCTTGCGCTTTTTTCATAAACTTCAGGCCAATGAGGGCCGTGCCTGCAAACGCATAAAAATAAGACGGTGGATCAATCAACAGTGGCTCGGCAATCCGAGATCCGTTTGCAGACTGCCAGCCTGGAATTAATTCACACCAGCACCCGTAGTTAAAGGCATAGGCGTTATAGGTGAACATCGGGCGTAAAAAGTTGAGAAAAGGATCGAGCCAGTACGCTGATAGCCATCCAATCATCAATAGACGGGTGCTGTCGATGGTTCTGGTTTGACGGATGCCGCGAAAAAACCAGACGAGAGCAAATGCCAGGGTTGTGATGCTCAGCACTTCGTAAATGGTCATTGCCAGGCGTGAGTAAATTGGAATCGGGTCGTCGCCGCGAAGTGTCGGACGAAAATCGGGGGAGGTTATCCAGGCACCATATACGTACAACTGTGTTACGAGAAACACCAAACCCAGTGCCGCCCAAAGTAGAACAATCCTGGAGCCTCTTGTCCTGTGTCCCAACAATGTATTCATTCTTATTTTCCTGGTACGTCTAACTACAAAGACGGAGCGGGGAGGCCGCTCCTTATGCGCAAGGTCTCGTAGGGTTACTTCACGTATTTGCGGAACTCAGGCTTACGTTTTTCGCGGAACGCGTTACCGCCTTCCTTGGACTCTTCGGTGTCGTAGTACATGGCCAGTGCCTGCATGGCGAAGGCGCCGATGCCGCGAATGTTTTCGTTGTCCATGTTGAACGAGCGCTTGGCCAGGGCAATGGCGGTAGGGCTCATCATCAGGATTTCGTCGCACCATTTTTTGACTTCTGCATCCAGCTGGTCGGCGGGCACTACCGCGTTGACCAAGCCCCAGTCCAGTGCTTGTTTCGCACTGTAGCGGCGGCACAAGTACCAGATCTCCCGAGCGCGTTTGTCGCCCGCAAGACGGGCGAGCAGGGCGGTACCGATGCCTGGATCGACCGAGCCGACTTTGGGTCCGACCTGACCGAGTTGTGCCGTCTCCGAGGCAATGGCCAGAGCACACAGGGTAACCAGCACATTGCCGCCGCCGATGGCATATCCGTTGACGCGGGCGATGACGGGCTTGGGGATATCGCGGATGATGCTCTGCAGTTCTTCGATCGGCAGGCCAACGTCCCCACGACCGGCATGACGGCCACCCGACTGGTCGCTGCCGGTACTAAAGGCTTTGTCTCCCACGCCGGTAAGCACGACGACGCCGATGTCCTTGCTGTACCCGGCTTTGCTGAACGCCTGTATCAGCTCTTCACAGGTGTCAGACGTAAAGGCGTTATAGACCTGAGGACGGTTGATCGCGATGGTCGCGACACCGTTGTCTTCGGTGTAAAGAATGTCTTTGAATTCCATGGGCAGTTTCTCGAATAAGAGGTGGTTGAGTCAGCCGACCATCGTCAGGCCGCCGGAGACACTGATCACCTGGCCAGTAATGAAACCCGCATCATCGCTGGACAGAAACAGGACCATGCCCGCAACATCTTCGGGCTCGCCCATGCGGCCGAATGGCACAGCGCGTACCAGGCCCGCCTTGATCTTCTCGCCTTTTTCGCCTTGGGCCAGATTGTCCAGCAAGGGCGTGGCGGTGGGGCCTGGGCAAACGACGTTGACCGGGATTTGTTGCCGGGACATTTCCCGGGCCATGGTTTTACTGAACGCGATCAATCCGCCTTTGCAAGCCGAGAACACCGCTTCCATGGACGAGCCCACGCGCCCGGCGTCTGAGGAAATGTTCACCACTCGGCCCTGACCGCGCTCGCTCATCCGTTTGAGCACGGCATGGTGCATGTTCAACGGGCCGTACAGGTTGATCGCAATGACCTTGTCCCAGAACGGTTTTTCGGTCTGCAGAAAAAACGCGCCGACGTCCCAGCCAGCATTGTTGACCAGCACATCGATCGGACCGACTTCTTCCTCGACCCGCGCCACCGCGGCGTTAACGCCGTCGTGGTCGGTGATGTCAACGGTGTAGCCTTTGGCTCGGCCGCCGGCAGCTTCTAATTCGCCTGCAAGTTTATTGGCGGCCTCGCCGTTGAGATCAAACACCACGACCGTCGAACCTGCTTCGCAAAAGCGGCGGCAGATGGCAGTACCAATGCCTCCGGCGCCACCGGTGACGAGTACGACTTTGTCTTTCAATCCTTTCATGTTCCATACCTTCATTGGGCCGTCGATTCGCGGCGGCGCTGCGGGATTATTCAGTCTCGGGCGGTGCTGGGCGCTGCTGCCATCGGTATCGGTTCAGGGGGCGATACGCCACCAGCGGCCGCTTTGCGTCCCGCCGTTTTAGACAGGCGTGTCGCGACATCGGGGCTGTAGCCAACTTCGGCAAGAATCTCCAGGCTGTGTTCACCCAAGTTGGGCGGCAGATACCGAACATTGCCTGGGGAGGCGGAAAACTGAACGGGGATTGATGTCATCACCAGTTCACCCTCGGTGGGGTGTTCAACATGTTGGAAGAACCCCGTTTCCCTCAAATAGTCGACCTTCATCAACTCATTGAGTTCACGCACCTGGCCATGTGGAACGTCCGCATCGGCGAAAATCTTCTCCCATTGCGCCGATGACTTCGTGCCAATGGCGTCGCTGAGAATTCCGTAAAGCTCGTTGATGTTGCGCATCCGTTCGGTCATTTGAGAGAAGCGGATATCCTCGAGCAGTTCCGGCCTTCCGATCGCGCTGAGAACCCGGCGCCACTGTTCATCGTTCACCGCCAGCAGGCAGATATGTCCATCCAGCGTGGCGTAAGGCCTGCGATGTTTGGAGAACATCCGGCTATAACCGAGCCCTTCGCCGTTGGAGGAGCCCAGGGCGCCTTCCCAAAGATGCTCGAAGAGGTTGAACTGCAGCATGGTCTCGAGCATGGGTACCAGGACCTGCTGCCCTTCGCCGGTTCGTTCGCGGTGCAGTAGCGCCATGCTGATCGAAGAGGCCAGGACGTAACCGCAGAACTTGTCGACGATCACTGTCGGAAAGTAACGCGGCTGACCGTCCAGCCCGCGATTGATGTCCGCCAGGCCGCTCTCGCCCTGAATCACGTCGTCGAACGCCGGCATGTCCTTGAACGGGCCATCGCCGCGATAACCCGGTGCAAAGGCGTAGATTATTTTCGGGTTACGTTCGCGAATTTTCTCGTAGCAGATACCCAGTCGCTTTGCGGCACTGGGACGCATGCTATGGACCAGCACATCGGCCGTTTCCACCAGCTTGAGCAGCGCCTCCATGCACTCCTCCTGCTTGAGGTCCAACACCACGCTGCGTTTGTTGCGGTTCATGATCAAGTAAAACACCGACATGCCGGGATTCTTGCCTGGGCCGTTCTGGCGATTCTGGTCGCCGGCAGGTGGCTCGACCTTGATGATGTCGGCGCCCATATCACCAAGGAGCTGGGTCGCCACCGGACCGAGCACATTGATCGACAGATCAATGATCCGTAAACCCGACAGTGGGCCGGTAGGTTTCTCCAATTGCTCTTGAACCATGGTCAGTTACCCTTGTAGTGCTTGCCTTTGACCAGGCGCAACGGGGTGTAGACCTGTACCAATGTGCCGTCTTGCTTGATGATCCGGTTGCGCGTGCGAACCAGGCCCAGACCAGGTCGGTTGGTGCTTTCGCGGCACTCGATGACTTCACATTCAACGTGAATGGTGTCGCCAACGAATACAGGGGCTTTGATGTCCAGTTCCATGTTCAGAAAAGCAAAGCCCACACCCTGCATCGTGGCCTGAGTCAGCAAACCCTCGGCAAAGGTGAAAACCAGCGCTCCGGGCGCAACACGGCCCTTGATCGCCGATTGCTCTTTGAGAAACTCGATATTGGTGAACAGCACTTCCAGCATGCCGGTGACTGAAACAAAGTTGACGACATCAGTTTCGGTCACCGTTCGCCCGACGGTCTGGAACTTCCGTCCAACGGGCAAATCTTCCCAGTGAATACCCAGGCCTACGGTCTCAATCTGCTCCATGGTTATTTCCTTTTAGTTCTTGTTGGTTGATGGCAAGCGGGGTGCCGCCGCTTACTGGGGTCATGAAGCATCGCGCCGGGCAACGCGGCCCAGGACACTGTCTGCGATGATGTTTCGCTGGATCTGGTTGGTGCCTTCGATGATTTGCACCACCTTGGCATCGCGGAAATACCGATTGATCGGATACTCATTGGAAATACCCGCGGCACCAAACAGTTGGACCGCGTCGGTGGCGACCTTCATGGCGACGTCCGAGGCAAACATTTTTGACATGGCTGCCATCGGTGCCAGTTCACGACCACTGATACCGGCATCGACCATCGAGGCGGTGCGGTACACCAGTTGGCGAGCTGCTTCGGTTTGGGCAACCATGTCCGCCACCATCCAGCGGATGCCCTGGAATTCGCTGATCTTTTGCCGAAAAGCAACACGGTTCTGGATGTAGTCGATCGAATGATCAATGGCGCCCTGGGCAAGCCCCACTGCCCGGGCGGCGATCAGTGGCCGGCTGGTGTTCAAGGCCTCCATGGCGACCTTGAAGCCCTCTCCACCTTCGGGACCGAGACGGTTGTTATCTGAGATAAAAGCGTCATCGAAGAACAGTGGGCAGGCAGGAATGCCGCGTGCCCCCATCTTGTGTTCGGGGGCGCCTATGGTCAGGCCCGGGGTGTTGCGGTCGACGATAAACAGATTGATGCCAAGCTTCGTGCCGTCTTCAGCTACGGTTTTGGCCGCGACCAGAATGAAATCGGCGATGTGCGAATTGGTACACCAGATTTTTGCGCCGTTGAGTACGTAGCCGCCTTCTGTGCGCCGTGCAGTGGTCTTGATACCGGAAACGTCTGAACCGCTTTGCGGCTCGGTGAGTGACAGAGCTCCACGCAAGTCACCTGAAGCAAGTCCAGGCAGTAGCCTTTGCTTTTGTTCTTCGGTGCCGCCGCCGAGGATCGCACCAAATGGCGTCCATTGGACCACCAGCAGATAACCCGTGTTGTAGCAGACCCGGCCCAGCTCTTCGACCGCTATGCACGCAGACAACAGGCTGTTGGTGCCTCCATATTCAACGGGAAACGGCAAGGCGAAGAGGCCGAGTTCCTTGAGCAAGGCGAACATGTCATGGGGGTAATCGCCGGTGCGATCAATTTCATCTGCTCGTGGAGCAACCTTTTCACGGGCTACACGGCGGATAAGATCCTGAATCTCACGCTGATCGTCGGTCAGTTCATAGCTCACGGTTACCTGGACTCCAAAAAGGTCTGCACTGCAAACGGCATCACGCTCTGGAAAGTCGCGTTGCCTTGTAACGTCGGCGTTTGTTTTTGTTCAGGTGATGGCAATCAATGGCAGCACACTGTTTTCTGAACGTTGTTCGTAAAAATAAACAGCGTTCAGCTTTTGTGTCAAGCGCATTCAATTTCGGTTTTAGCCTGCTTGTCGGGTAAGCGCGCTGAAACGGCCGTAGACACGGGGATTCGTGGGTTTTTGGTTTTTTTTATGCGGAGGGGAGGGAGAGGAGACAAGTCCGAGCGGGTGCCAAAAAATAGAAACTGCGTTTCTTAATGTGTATGGTTTGTACCTGTGCAATAGAAGAAGCAAGCTTGACCACTGAGTGCTGAGGCGATTAGCATTCGGAATGCTGTTCATAAAACACTCATCAGCGAACATAGGTGTACCCATGGAAGCATTGCTCCCTGAGTCAGAGTACCAACACCATTTGTCCGAAGGACGTTTCATGTTGCAACGTGCCAGGCAGAGCGGTGCTTATGTGTTCTACCCTCGCGTTGTCGAGCCTGGATCGGGCAGCACTGATCTGGAGTGGGTGCCGGCTTCTGGTCGCGGTGTGGTGTATTCCACCACAGTGGTTCGTCAGCGCCCGCCAACGCCTAATTACAACGTTGCGTTGATCGATCTGGACGAAGGTGTGCGAATGATGAGCCGGGTAGAAGGTATTGAGCCCGAGGCTGTTCGTATTGGTCAGGCTGTTCGGGCGAAGATCGTAAAGGATGCAGCTGATCTCGCAGTATTGGTTTTTGAACCGGCCTGATCGAAACCGTCGCGCCGTCTTCAGAATCAGGCGGCGTGAGTTACCTTCTATTTACCTGCAGCCATAAAAACTAGGCAGGAACCTATGGAATACAGTTTACGCGGGCGTACGGCGATTGTTGCCGGAGCCACTTACGGCATCGGTGAAGCGCCGGGCCTTTCTTCGATGGATCTCGCTGCCAGCGCCAGCGTTCGTGCCCTGGCACAAGTTGGCCTGACGCCTGCTGACGTCGATGGGTTGTTCGTTTGCGTTCCGGACGACATGCTTTCAGGACTGACGTTCGCTGAGTATCTGGGTATTCATCCAACGTTTACCGACAACAACCGCAGCGGCGGCTCCGCTTTTCAGATTTACGCCCATACGGCCGCCATGGCGCTGGCTACCGGGCAGATCGATGTAGCATTGATCGCTTACGGCAGTAATCAGAAAAGTGCGTCCGGAAAATTGATTCAATCTTCCAGACCGTCACCTTGGGAGACTCCATATCGGCCAATGAACCCGGTGTCTTCCTATGCGCTGGCTGCCGCTCGCCACATGCATCAGTACGGAACGCCCCGCGAGCATCTGGCTGAGGTGGCCGTCGCCGCGCGCAAGTGGGCGCAACTCAATCCTGACGCTTACATGCGTGATGATTTGAGCATCGCTGATGTGCTCAACGCCCGTATGGTTTCCGACCCCTTGAGTGTTCGTGATTGTTGCCTGGTGACGGATGGCGCGGCGGCGGTGGTCATGGTTCGTGCAGATCGTGCTCGTGACCTGGTGGCCAACCCGGCTTATGTCTTGGGTGCCGGCTCTGCAACCAGTCATCGCGAGATCGCTTCGATGCCTGATCTGACTGTGACCGCCGCCCGTGAGTCCGGGCGCCGTGCTTATGAAATGGCTGGAGTCAAACCTGCCGACATTGATGTAGTCATGCTTTATGACGCCTTTACCATCAACCCGATCCTGTTTCTTGAAGACCTGGGCTTCTGTCCAAAGGGCGAGGGCGGCAACTTCGTGGCCAATGGCGGCATTGCGCCGGGCGGGCATCTGGCAGTCAATACCAATGGCGGCGGACTGTCGTGCGTTCACCCGGGCATGTATGGCTTGTTCACCATGGTCGAGGCGACACAGCAACTGATGGGGCAGTGCAACGCTCGCCAGGTTCCTGAGGCAAAACTGGCCATTGCTCACGGTAATGGTGGGGTTCTGTCCAGTCAGGCCACGCTCATTCTTGGAACGGCGGACACGTTATGAGTACATCCGGGCAGATTCAAGAAGCCGATATCGTACAGATCAGCCGTGACGGTGCAGTAGCGATTGTCGCCCTCAACTATCCGAAGCGGCGCAACGCCTTCTCGCTGAACATGCGCCAGGCCCTGCTCCAGTCCCTGACCCAACTGATGCATCACGACGAATGCCGCGCCATTGTATTGACCGGTGCCGACGGCACGTTCTGCGCCGGTGGTGACATTTCGGAAATGAAGGCGCGCACGGTACTCGAGTATCGCGAGCGCAACCAACTGCCGTTGGATATCTTCAAACTAATGGTCCAAGGCCCTAAGGCCATCGTTGCCGCCGTCGAAGGCGTCGCGATGGGGGCCGGAGTGTCACTCGCAGCGGCCAGCGATTATGTGGTGAGCGCCTCGAACGCTCGTTTCGCGTGTGCGTTTGTCAGGGTCGGTTTGATGCCTGATACCGGATTGTTCTGGTCGTTGAGTCAGCGAGTGGGTGGCGGCAAAGCCCGTGAACTGATGCTCACAGCCCAGGAGTTCAGTGGCGACGAAGCGGTACGTATCGGTTTCGCCAATCAACAGGTCGAATCGGGGCAGGTGCTGGCCGCTGCCCTGTCGGTTGCGCAGTGTTACGCGCAGATGCCACCGCTGGCGATCGCCCATCTGAAAACCGCCCTGGCCACTGGTATCGATTCGCTGGATGAAGCAATCGAGACTGAAGTCAACCTGCAACCGATTCTGCGTCGTAGCCAGGACCATCTGGAGGCGACCAAGGCCTTTATGGAAAAGCGGCCCGCGGTCTTCGTCGGCAATTAAGGAGCAGCGGATATGAACGCATTCAACCTCAAACATGCTGATGAACGTATTCAGGTCAGCCGCGACGGGGCCGTTGCCATCGTCACGATCGCCAACCCCGAGCGACGTAATGCAATGGGTCGGCAAATGCGCCTGGCTCTTCGGGAAACCATTCACCACTTACTCGTTGCCGACGCAGACTCCCGTGCCATTGTTTTGACCGGTGCCGGCGGGCAGTTCAGTGCTGGCGCCGATATTTCCGAGATGACCAAACGCACAGTGCCGCAGAGTCGGGAAATTATCGATGAGTCCTGTCAGGTTGTGCGCGACATGCTCGGAGGCCCCAAACCTGTCATTTGCGCCGTTGAAGGCGTGGCATTTGGCGCCGGCCTTTCGTTGGCTGTGGCCACCGATTATCTGGTCGCGGCTTCTTCGGCACGGTTTTGTGCGGCTTTCCTGCGCATAGGCCTGATTCCTGACACCGGCATTCTCTGGACGTTGCCCAAGAAAGTCGGCATGAGCAAGGCGCGCGAGCTGCTGTCCTTGGCGAACGAGATCGACGGCATCGAGGCTGGGCGTATTGGTTTGGCCAACCAGGTGGTCGAGCCGGGGCAGGCGCTGAATGCCGCTATTGCCTATGCCCGGCAACTCGCCGAGCAACCTCCTTTGGGCATGGCCTTCCTTAAGGCGGCATTGTCCTTTGGTGCCGACGATATGGACGCGTCGCTGCGTGCAGAAATCGACTACCAGCCACTGTTGCGTCAATCGCAGGACCACCTGGAAGCGGCCAACGCTTTTATCGAGAAACGCACGCCCGTATTCACCGGGCAGTGAGGAGAGACTCATGAGCGAGCACAACGACTTGGTCCAGGTGCACCGCGAGGGTGCGGTGGCCATCGTCACCATGAACTATCCGCAACGTCGCAACGCCTTCTCGATGAAGATGCGTCTGGCTTTGCTTGATACGGTTCAGATGCTGTTTCATGACGACAGCGAGAGTCGAGCGATTGTTCTGACTGGCGCCGAAGGGCATTTCTATGCGGGCGGCGATCTGTCCGAAATGACCTCGGTGGCTCCCTCGCTGCTGGCCATGCGTGAGCGTATCGCCATTGGAACACGCCTGTTTCGCCTGATTTTCGCCGGTACCAAACCGGTTGTTGCAGCGGTCGAAGGAAACTGCATGGGCGCGGGCCTTTCGCTTGCAGCCGCCTGTGATCTGGCGGTCGGCAGTTCTACCGCCAAACTGGCCTGTTCCTTCGTCAAAGCGGGATTGATCCCCGACACGGGACTGCTCTGGACGCTGCCGCAGAAAGGCGGGGCGGGTAAAGCGCGCGAGCTGATGCTCAGTGGCGCGACGTTCGATGGTATCGAGGCCGGGCGCATCGGGCTGTTCAATCAGGTTGTAGAACCGGGTTCGACATTGGATCAGGCCGTGGCTCGCGCCACGCAGATAGCCCAATTTCCGCCGGTGACGGTGGCCTTGCTCAAGGCCAGTCTGGTCAACGGCAGTAACAACATCAGCGCGGCATGGCGTCGTGAGGTGGACCTTAATCCACTGACGCGCCAGACCGAGGATCATCTGGAGGCTGTCGCAGCCTTCATGGAAAAACGCCAACCGACTTTTAGCGGGAACTGAAGCCATGTATGCAAGCAATCTGCTGGCCGGAAAGAAAATTCTCATCACTGGCGGTGGTACGGGGCTGGGCAAGAGTATCGGCAAACGCTATCTGGAACTGGGTGCTGAATTGGTGATTGCTGGTCGCCGCCTGGACGTGCTGGAAGCGACTGCCAGCGAGTTTCGCGAGGCGATGCCAGGCGTCAAGGTAAGTACGGTCCAGGCTGACGTTCGGGTTGCCAGCTCGGTCGAAGCGATGATGGAGACCATCTGGCAGGATGGACCTCTCGACGTGCTGCTATGTAATGCGGCAGCGAATTTCATCGCCCGAACCGAAACGCTGTCTCCACGCGCTGTAGATGCGGTATTGGACATCGTTTTGCACGGTAGCTTTTATTGCGCGATCGCCGCCGGTAAACGCTGGATTGCTGAAGGTCGTCGCGGCAACGTGAATAGCACGGTTTCTACCCCGACCATGACCGGCTCGGCATTCACCGCGCCGAGCGCTGCGGCCAAGGCCGGCGTTCTGGCGATGACCCGTAGCCTGGCGGTGGAGTGGGGGCCCAAGGGTATCCGCTTGAACTGCGTGGCACCGGGACTTTTCCCCACGCCCGGTGCCTGGGAGCAGTTGTACCCCAAAGGTTCGCAGGTCGAACCCCAGGACCAGGGCGTGCCGTTGCGCCGTTTCGGTGAACATCAGGAGTTGGCTGACTTGTATAGCTACCTCGCGTGCGATGGCTCCGGTTACATCACGGGCGAAATGATCGTGATGGACGGTGGCCGCTGGATGCAAGGCGTCGGCGGGCCTACGTTCCGCGCCATGCAAGACTGGTCGGAAGAACAGTGGGATGCCATGCGCGGCAAGGGACGCGAATAACATGGCCGGTCCGCTGACGGGATTCAAGGTGGTCGAACTGGCGGGTATTGGTCCAGGACCGATGTGCGCGATGTTGTTGGCAGATCTGGGCGCCACGGTCATCCGTATTGACCGCAAGGAACCGGTCAAGTTGGGGATAGAGCGACCATTGCAATACAACACGTTGTTGCGCAACCGCTATGCGATCGCGTTGGATCTCAAAGATCCGATGGGCGTCGAAACCGTACTCAAACTGGTCGAGCAGGCCGATGCACTCATCGAAGGGTTCCGCCCGGGCGTCACTGAGCGCTTGGGACTGGGCCCGGATGATTGTCTGGCACGCAACCCGCAGCTGGTCTATGGGCGAATGACCGGATGGGGCCAGACGGGCCCGATGGCGCAATACGCCGGGCATGATCTCAATTACCTGGCGCTCACGGGTGTGCTCGATGCGATCGGTCGCGAAGGTCAACCGCCGAGCATTCCGCTCAACCTGTTGGGGGACTATGCCGGAGGGTCGTTGTATCTGGCTCTGGGCATTCTGGCCGGCGTGCTTGAGGCTCGACAGTCCGGAAAAGGGCAAGTGGTCGATGCTGCCATCGTCGACGGGGCCGCGCATCTGGCGACCACGTTCTTCGGCATGCTCGCCGCGGGAATTTGGAAAGAGGGGCGTGGGACCAACATCACCGACAGCGGCTCACCCTTCTATGACTGCTATCCCTGCAAGGACGGCAAATTCATCAGCATCGGGCCGATCGAAAGCAAGTTCTACGACCAGTTGTTGAACCTGCTGGACATCGATCCGCTCAGCCTCGGCGCACAAATGGACCGTGACGCCTGGCCCCGGGCGAAGGAGATTCTGGCCGAGCGCTTTGTGTGTCGCACTCGTGACGAGTGGGTCAGCCTGCTTGAAGCCAGCGATGCCTGTGCCGCTGGCGTGCTGAGTTTCAAAGAGGCCGCCGAGCATCCGCACCTCAAGGCACGCGGCACCTTCATCAACGTTGACGGCGTCGTGCAACCCGCGCCGACGCCGCGCTTTTCGCGCAGTACGCCGACACCCCCGAGTGCACCTAAACCCATTACGCCAGAGAACTCCAACGCAGCGCTCGCCGCATGGTTCAGTTCTAGCGAAATTTCGGCTCTGCGCAGCAGCGGCATTATCGACTGACGAGGATTTTTTCCATGGATCTACGCTTTACGGCTGAGGAAGCTGCCTTTCGCGACGAAGTCCGGGCCTTCCTCACAAGCGCTGTCCCTGCTGCTGTCCAGCGCAAGGTTGAACTGGGTCAACGCCTCTCCAAAGAGGAAATGGTCAGTTGGGTGCGTATTCTCAACGCCAAAGGCTGGGCTGCCCCGGCCTGGGCTCCTGAGTGGGGTGGCCAGGGCTGGACCGCGACTCAGCAATATATCTTCAAGGAAGAACTGCACATGGCACCGGCTCCCGAGCCGATCTCGTTCAACATGAACATGATCGGGCCGGTGCTGATCGCCTTCGGCACCCAGGAGCAGAAGCAACACTTTCTGCCTCGAGTGGCGAACATGGACTACTGGTTCTGCCAGGGGTTCTCGGAACCAGGGTCAGGATCTGACCTGGCCTCCCTGCGGACTTCTGCCGTTCGCGATGGCGACCATTACGTCATTAACGGCCAGAAGATGTGGACGTCAACCGCGCACCACGCTGACTGGTGCTTCCTGCTCGTGCGCACCGATCCGTCGGCTAAAAAACAGCAGGGCATCACTTTTATTTTGCTGGACATGACCACGCCAGGCATCACCGTGCGCCCGATCGTGACCCTGGACGGGCACCACGAAACCAATGAGATGTTTCTCGACAACGTCCGTGTTCCGGTCAGCAATATCGTCGGCGAAGAGAACAAGGGGTGGGATGTCGCGAAGTTTCTCCTCGGTAGTGAGCGCGGCGGTATTGCTCGCGTCGGTTTGTCAAAATTTCGTGTTCGACGCGCCAAGCAGCTTGCTCAAGACGTCGTGGTGGGTGATGGGCGTCTGGCTGATGATCCCCGGTTCCGTGAGCGCGTCGCCGCCATCGAAGTGGAGCTCAAGGCTCTGGATATGACCCAGATGCGGGTCATTGCCGACAGCGACAAATATGGCCATACACCCGATCCGCGCAGCTCAATCCTGAAAATGAAGGGGTCGGAGTTGCAGCAGGCCGCGACGGAGTTGCTGATGGAAGTGGCGGGCTACAACGCGATGGAGTTCGACCAGCCGTTCGTCATCGGTGAGCGTGAGTCACAGGGTGATGACGACTGGGCGCTGACCATCGCCCCCAATTACTACTGGGTCCGCCATGTGTCGATCGTCGGCGGCTCCAACGAGATCCAACACAATATTCTCGCCAAGACGCTGCTGGGGCTTTAAGCATGAATTTCGACCTCAACGAAGAACAACGCTTGCTCAAGGATGCGGTTGATCGACTGATTTTGGATCAATATGCCTTCGACCAGCGCGCACGCTATCAGGACCAGGCGGATGGCTGGAGCCGCCAACTGTGGGCGCAGTTTGCCGACCTTGGGTTACTGGGTCTGCCTTTTTCCGAAGCAGACGGCGGCTTCGATGGCGGTTCAGTCGAAACCATGATCGTGATGGAGGCCATCGGGCGAGGGCGGCTGCTCGAACCTTATCTTGCAACCGTGGTGCTGGCCGGTGGCTTGCTCAGCGCCGCGGGTAACGATGCCCAACGTGCCGAGCTGGTGCCCGCGTTGATCGGTGGTCAATTGCTGTTGGCGTTTGCCCACAGCGAAATTCAGGCGCGCTATGACCTCGCAGATGTTGCGACTTGCGCTCGCCAGGAGGGTGATAGCTGGATTCTGGACGGTGCCAAACGTTTCGTTCTGCATGGTGATTGCGCCGACAAGTTGCTGGTATCCGCCCGCGTCAGTGGTAATCGGCGAGATCCTGATGGCATTGCCTTGTTTCTGGTTGATGCGACTGCCGAAGGAGTGTCGCGTCGTGGCTACTTGACGCAGGATCGCTTGCGCGCCGCAGACGTCACGCTGAGCGGGGTCCGGGTTGACGCCGCTGCGCTGGTTGGTGAAGCAGGAGACGCGCTTGCACACATCGATCAAGTCGTCGATGCGGCAATCGCCGCACTGTGCGCCGAAGCCGTCGGGGCGATGGAGCAGGCTTATGTGCTAACCGTGGACTACCTCAAGGTTCGCAAGCAATTCGGTGTCGCCATCGGCTCCTTTCAAGCGTTGCAACACAAGGCTGTCGACATGCTGGTGATGATTGAGCAGGCGCGCAGCATGGCGCTCTACGCCAGCATGATGGTCAGCGATCCAGACCCGCTGGAACGCCGCAGGGCGATCTCGGCAGCGAAGGTGCAGATCGGTCGTTCGGCGCGTTTCGTGTCCCAGCAAGCCGTTCAACTGCACGGTGGTATTGGCGTCACCGAGGAGTGCCAGATCGGTCATTACATGCGCCGTCTGTCGATGCTCGAATTCATGTTCGGTGACACCGATCACCACCTTGCCCAACTGGCCCGCGATGGCGGCTTGATCGCAGCGAACGCCTGATTTTCTGGAGAGCGAACCGATGAAACACAATGCTAATGATCCGTACCGTGACCTGCGTGACTCTCTGCGCGACCTGTGTGCCGAGTACCCCAACGAATACTGGCGCAAAGTTGACCATGAGCGGGTCTACCCGGAAGCGTTCGTCGATGCATTGACCAAGGCGGGCTGGATGGCTGCCTTGATTCCAGATCAGTATGGCGGCTCGGGTCTGGGCTTGACTGAAGCCTCGGTGATCATGGAAGAGATCAATCGCAACGGTGGCAACTCCGGTTTCTGCCACGGCCAGATGTACAACATGAATACTCTGTTGCGAAATGGATCCGAGGCCCAGAAAAACCTCTACTTGCCCAAGATTGCGAGCGGTGAACTGCGCTTGCAATCGATGGCCGTCACTGAGCCTTCCACCGGTACCGATACCACCAAACTCAAGACCATGGCAGTCAAAAAAGACGGCCGCTACGTGGTCAATGGTCAAAAGGTATGGATCTCCAGGGTGCAGCATTCGGACCTGATGATTCTCCTCGCTCGTACCACACCACTGGCCGACGTGAAAAAGAAATCCGAGGGCTTGTCGTGCTTTCTCGTTGACCTGCGTAGCGCCATCGGAAATGGCATGACCGTGCAGCCGATTCCGAACATGGTGAACCATGAAACCAACGAGCTGTTCTTCGACGATCTGGAAATTCCCGAAGAAAACCTGATTGGCGAAGAGGGCATGGGGTTCAAGTACATCCTCGATGGGCTGAACGCCGAGCGGGCGCTGATCGCCGCGGAATGCATCGGCGACGGCTACTGGTTCGTCGACCGAGCCACCCAGTACGCCAACGACCGGATCGTCTTCGATCGGCCCATTGGCAAGAACCAGGGGATTCAATTCCCCATCGCCGAAGCTTACATGGACATCCGTGCGGCCGACCTGATGCGCTATCAGGCCTGTTCACTGTTCGACAACCATCAGCCGTGCGGCGCCGAAGCGAATATGGCCAAGCACCTGGCGGCGACCTCGTCCTGGAAAGCCGCCAATGCCTGCTTGCAGACTCACGGCGGTTTTGGGTTCGCCTGCGAATACGACGTTGAACGCAAGTTCCGCGAAACCCGGCTGTATCAGGTCGCTCCGATTTCGACCAACCTGATTCTCTCCTATGTAGCCGAGCATATCCTCGGTCTGCCACGTTCCTTTTAATCGGAGTTACGTATGGCCGTCGAAACGAATGGCGCCGGATCGAATCCCTACGAATCGATTCTGTACGAGGTGAAGGACCGCATTGCGACCATCACCATCAATCGTCCCGAACAGCTCAATACCTGGAATGACACGGTGGCTGCCGAGGTGTATGAGGCCATGCAAAAGGCCGGCGCCGACAAGGGGGTTCGGGTGATCATTTTTACCGGTGCCGGCAAGGCGTTTTGCGCCGGGGGTGACATCAACAGTTTCGGAGGTGATCCGAATCAGTTGATGACAAAACTACCCCGGCCATTCGACATGCGTCAGCGTCCGGACTGGCAGACCCGCTGCTCCTACTATCCGGCGATTCCTAAACCGGTGATCGCCATGCTCAACGGCGCCACTGTCGGTATCGGTTTGATCCATGCGCTGTTCTGCGATATCCGCTTCGTCGCGGAGGACGCCACGATTACTACGGCGTTCGCCCGTCGTGGCCTGACCGCCGAGTACGGCATGGCCTGGATTCTTGAAAGGCATGTCGGGCAGGCTCCCGCCCTCGATCTGTTGCTTTCAGGTCGCAAGATCAAGGGCCGCGAAGCCGAACGCATGGGCATGGTCAACAGGGCGATTCCCGCCGACCGATTGGTTGAGGAAACCTATGCGTATGCCCGCGACCTGGCTGAGAACTGCTCGCCACGGTCAAGGCGAGTGATGAAGCAACAAGTCTGGGAAGTGCCGTTCCAGACCTGCCATGAAGCCGTCATGAGCGCCGGGCTGGACATGCCCATCGCCAACCAGGGGCCCGATTACAAGGAAGGTATCGCCAGCTTCATGGAGAAACGCCAACCCGGTTTTCCAGACGACGTGTGAATTTCGCATTGCGTGACGGTCAGGCGAAATCAAAAAATATAGCGTCTCGGTGAGCTGCACCCGGCGCTGAAACAATGACAAGAGGATGCAGACATGAGTGCAATGCTGGAAGGTAAAGTCGTAGTAGTCAGTGGGGCAGGTAACGGCATTGGCCGGGCAATCGCGCTGGAGATGGCGGCTGAAGGCGCGCGCGTGGTGGTCAACGATCTGGGGTCTTCCGTGCACGGCGAGGGCACGGATACAGGCCCCGCGCAGCGCGTCGTCGATGAGATCAAAGCCCTGGGCGGTGACGCCGTGGCCAGCACTGACAGTGTCGCAGGTTGGGATTCGGCGCACCGCATCGTGCAAACAGCCATGGACACCTTCGGCCGGATCGACGTCGTGGTGAACAACGCCGGCATTCTGCGCGACCGGATGTTTCACAAGATGGATGAGCAGGAATGGTTGGCGGTGCTCAACGTTCACCTCAACGGCTCGTTCTTTCTGGCACGCGCAGCCGCCCCGCATTTTCGTCAGCAAAACTCCGGCTCCTACATCCACATGACGTCCAACACTGGCCTGGTGGGTAATGTCGGGCAGGTCAACTACGCCGCAGCCAAGTTGGGTATTGTCGGCATGTCCAAGGCCATTGCGCTGGACATGGCCGCTTTTGGTGTCCGCTCCAACTGCATCTCGCCCGCGGCCTGGAGCCGGATGATCGGCGCAGTTCCAACCGATACGCCTGAGAAAAAACTGCAAGCCGAGCGTATGGAAAAAATGATGCACCCGTCTAAACAGGCACCCTTGGCCGTGTTCCTTGCCAGTGATGCGGCCAAGGATGTCAACGGACAAATTTTCTACGTGCGGTCTAACGAAATTATGTTGGTCAGCCAGCCGCGGGTCACCCGTTCAGTGCACCGCGATGAAGGCTGGACCGCACAAACGGTAGCCGAACACGCGATTCCTGCCCTGCGCGCAAGTTTCCTGCCGTTGCAACAGACTCACGAAGTCTATAGCTGGGACCCAATCTAAGTCGCTGGACGATGGCGCATAGCTAATGCTATGTGCCAACTCTGGTTGTGCCAGGAATGCCCTGAGGGCTCGAACATGTTGAATTACGAAAAAGTCAGACATTGGCCCATTGAAGAGGTCACTCAGACCTGGACCGAACGCGACACTATCATTTACGCCCTTGGATTGGGGGTAGGTGGCGATCCTTTGGACGCCACGCAATTGCGTTTCACCTATGAAAAAGACTTGCAGGCTGTGCCCACGCTGGCTGCCGCCATTGCCTGGCCAAAATCCTGGATGCGCAATCCGGAGACCGGTATCGACTACTTGAAACTGGTCCACGGCGAGCAAGACACCCGGTTGTTCAAACCAATGCCGGCGAGCGGCACCGTCACCAGCAAGACACGGATCAGTCGGATCTGCGACAAAGGTGCAGGGAAGGGCGCTATCGTCGAACTATTGCGCGACATCATCGATACCGACACCGGAGAGCGCATTGCCGAAACACGCCAGATTTCGTTTTTGCGCGGGGACGGTGGTTACAGCGAAACATCCGGTGTGAGTGATGAGCCCCCGCAGACGCTGCCGGGCGTACCAGAACGGGCACCGGATACCGAGTTCGAATTGACTTCACCCATTCAGGCCGCGCTGATTTATCGCCTGTCCGGAGATCTGAATCCGTTGCACGCCGATCCCGAAGTCGCGAAGAAGGCGGGCTTCAGTAAACCGATCCTGCACGGTCTGGCCACCTACGGCATGGCGGCGTTCGCGGCGATCACTGCTTGCGCAGGTGGCGATGCCCAGCGCTTGAAGCGCATCGCCACACGCTTTAGCTCCCCGGTTTATCCAGGTGAAACCTTGCGCTTTCAGTTTTGGGAAGGCAGCAATGGCCAGTGGCATATGCGGGCTAGAGTCGATGCGCGCGATGTTGTGGTCCTCAACAATGGCCTCATCGAACTGGATTGAGAAGACCCATGAACCTTAGCGAAAGCCCGGAAGAAAAAGCCTTCCGCCAAGAAGTGCGCGATTTTGTTGCGGCCAATCTGCCGGCAGACATCCGCGAACGGGTACTTAATTTCAAGCATCCTGTTCGTGAGGATTATGTGCGCTGGCAGCGTATCCTCGCCGCGCAAGGGTGGGGCGCACCGGCCTGGCCCGTGTCTTTCGGTGGAGCCGGATGGAGTTCGGCCCAGCGCAACATTTTTGACGAAGAATGTTTCTGCGCCGGTGCTCCGAGGCAAATGCCGTTCGGCCTGTCGATGGTCGCTCCGGTCTTGCAAAAATTCGGCAGCCCAGCCCAGCAGGATCGTTTTCTACCGCGCATCCTGAGCATGGAGGACTGGTGGTGCCAAGGCTACTCGGAACCTGGTGCGGGCTCCGATTTGTCCTCCCTGAACTGTAAGGCCGAACGAGACGGCGACTTTTATAAGGTCACAGGCCAGAAAATCTGGACCTCCTTTGCCCAATGGGCGAACTGGATTTTCTGCCTGGTCCGCACCGATTCTTCGGGACGACAGCAGGAGGGCATTTCGTTCCTGCTGATCGAGATGAACACCCCGGGTATTCAGGTTCGTCCGATCAAGACCCTGGACGGTGGGCACGATGTCAACGAAGTGTTTTTCGATAATGTCAGGGTCCCCGTGGAAAATTTGGTCGGCGAAGAGCATCGCGGCTGGAACATCGCGAAGTACCTTCTCGGACACGAGCGTACCAACATCGCGGGCTTGGGCAACTGCAAACGTTTCATGCGTCGCTTGAAGGAAATCGCCAGCAATGTCAGCAAACACGGCAAACCGTTGATTGAGGATTTGCGCTTTCGCGACAAGATTGTCCGGATTGAAATGGAATTGCTGGCCCATGAATGGTCGCTGCTGCGATTGATCGATCAGGAGCAGAAGCAGCAGGGCAAGGGCATTGAGGCCTCGTTGCTGAAAATCCGTGGTTCGGAGATCCAGCAGACGCTGACTGAACTGATCATGGAGTGCGCCGGGCCCTATGCGGTGCCGTTCACAGGCGAGGCGTTGGATGCCGATTCTCAGGTAGACACGGCCAATGGTGAGTTGCTCAACGCACTCGCGCCGCATTACCTGGACTGGCGCAAGATATCGATCTACGGCGGCTCCAACGAGGTGCAGAAAAACATCATCGCCAAGCTGACTCTTGGCCTCTGAATGTACGGATCAGCCACGACGTGTTCAACCCGCGCAATGGCGCACGAAGTCGTGGACGGATCGGTAACGAGGGTAACGCAATGGACTTCTCTTTAAACGAAGAGCAGCGCATGCTGACCGACATGGTCGGCCGCTTCATTGAACGCGAGTACGGGTTTGAAGACCGTCGCAAACTGGGGGAGACCGACAGAGGCTGGTCAACCGACAACTGGGCAGCGTTGGCCGATACCGGGCTCCTGGCATTGAATGTTCCAGAAGCGCATGGAGGTCTTGGGGCGTCACCGACTGAAACCTTATTGATCATGGAGGCCTTCGGTCGAGGCCTGTTGCTCGAACCGTTCATGCCCACGGCGGTGATCGGTGCCGCGTTGCTCGACAGAAGCGCGAGTGAACATCAGAAGAGTGAAATGCTCGGCAAATTGGCGACCGGTGATTTACGCACCGCATTTGCGACACTCGAGCCACAGGGACGATTTGATTTGGCCGATGTCCTGACCTCGGCGAACAAAAACGCCGATGGCTATGTGTTGAGTGGGCGCAAGTCCGTCGTGGCTCATGGAGACTCGGCTGATTGGCTCATTGTTTCCGCACGGACTTCGGGCGGGCAGCGTGAACGCGATGGCATCAGTCTGTTCCTGGTGCCTGCGTCGGCGGCAGGAGTCAAGATTCGAGGCTTTGCAGGGTTGGACGGCCAGCGTGTCGCAGAGATTGAACTAATCGATGTCCAGGTCGCTGCAGAGGGCCTTCTGGGTGAAGCCAATCAAGGTTATGAAGATCTGGATTGGGCGGTTGACCGTGGCCTGTTTGCCTTGTGCGCCGAGGCAGTGGGCTGCATGGCGAGGCTGACCGAGTTGAGCGTGGAATACCTGCAGACCCGCAAGCAGTTTGGCAAACCGATTGGCAGCTTTCAGTCCCTGCAGCATCGCCTGGCGGATATGCTGGGTTATGTCGAACAATCGCGCTCCATTACCTTGTATGCCGCTTCAGCGTTAGACGGCCCCGTCGAACAGAGGCGCAAGGCAGTTTCCGCCGCCAAGGCTATGATTGGTCGGGCAGGGCGCTTTATCGGCCAGCAAGCGGTGCAATTGCATGGCGGTATGGGGATGACCGATGAGCTGGCAGTCGGGTGGTATTTCAAGCGACTGACTTGCATCGATATGACCTGGGGTGACAGCGATCACCATGTCGAACGTTACAGTGAGATGCTCTAGGTGAGTGCCCGGACCGAGCCTACTCCGGCATGGTTTAGCGATGCCGTTGACCAAAAGGCGACATCGCGGTACACCGAGTGTGATGGTTTTACCGTGCATTATCTGGCTTGGAATGAGGAGGATCGGCATAAACCGGCGATCCTGCTCGCACATGGCTATCGAGCCCATGCCCATTGGTGGGACTTTATCGCCCCATTCTTTTGCGAGAACTACAGAGTCTTTGCGCTGGATTTTTGTGGGATGGGCGACAGCGAATGGCGGCCGACCTACAGTGCAGAAACATTCGTCGACGAACTGCGTGCAGTCATTGAGCACGCGGGTTTGTCGCCTGTGACGCTGATCGGCCACAGCTATGGCGGGACTCGAGTTCTTAGAGCGTGCACGAAGTTTGCAGAGCTGATCGAGCGGGCGATCGTTGTCGACAGCTTCGTAGCCTTCATTGACAGCGATGAGCCCGCGACGCCGCGTCAGTATGGCGGTCACTTTTACCCTGATGCCGACAGTGCTATCCAGCGATTTCGTCTGCTGCCTGAACAGCCGGTGCATGACTGGGCGCGAGCGTATATCGCCCGTCATTCATTGCGCAAAGCCAAGCAAGGCTGGACGTGGAAATTCGACCCCGATTTACCGTATGCGATTTTCGAACGAGATGGCGAAGCATTACTGCGCGAGATCAGGGTTCCGCTGGACATGGTCTGCGGTGAGCACAGCGTGGTTATGGACGGAGCGAGGGCCCGGCGTGTCGGAGAGGTGTTAGCGGCGCAGAATAACGCTCGGGGGCCAGTGATCATCCCGGACGCGTATCACCATTTAATGCTTGATCAACCGCTCGCGTTGATTAGTACATTGCGGGCACTTTTGGCCTAAACCAGGACGTTCACGGTGGCACAGTCCAAATGGGCTTCTGTGCCATCGGTCACTTATCTAAATGCGGTAGCCTGGCAAGACTCCCCCATCATCCATTCAGCCTCGGCTGCGTTCAATGCAATGAGGCGAAACTCACAGCAGGCATTGTGCATTGGATAGGATTCGCCTGGCATTTGCTCATTGCCGCCTGACGCTCAGCAATGTGCCATTCGTTGGTTGCCACCGAGATGACGATGATCGAGATGAACAAAAAGCATACAGTTATTATTGTTTTCATGTCTTCTACCTGCGTCTGGGCAGTGTTATTTGAACTCCAACGCCTGTCTTTACGGCGACCTGCGAAGGTGTTGGTGTAGCGGTTCGACCGATGCTGCCACATCATTTCATATTTGTGAATGATGTTTACAAATATAAATAGCACAAGGCAGGTCGTGTGCAGGCGGCATCCGACGCACGGCAGCTGGTATCGGCAAGGTGCTCGCCAGTTGTGTAATAAACCAGGTGATCCGCTAGCCCCGTCGTGCGTTTCGGGATTGACAATGCGAATGGCTGAAGTTCACTATGTTGAACGTCATTCAAAGAATCGGTAGGTCCGCAATGAAAGTGCTCGTCGCCGTGAAGAGGGTTCTCGATTACAACGCCATGCCTCGTGTAAAGCCTGACGGATCGGGTATCGACCTCAGCATCCTCAAGATGTCCATGACCCCTTTCGCCGAAATTGCCGTGGAAGAAGCGGTCAAGCTCAAGGAAAGCGGGATCGCGACCGAGATTGTATTGGTGTCGATTGGTACCCAAGCCTGCCAGGACGTGCTGAGAACGGGATTGGCCCTGGGTGGGGATAGGGCAATTTTGGTCGAAACCGATTTGGCGATTCAGCCTCTGGCAGTCGCCAAAGCGCTCGTGGCAGTGTGTAAAAATGAACGTCCGCAGCTGTTGATATTCGGCAAGCAAGCCATTGATGACGACGCTTGCCAGACAGGTCAGATGACGGCTGCTCTTCTGGATTGGCCTCAAGCGACATTCGCGTCGAAAGTTGAACTGACCGACGAGTATGTCACCGTCACCCGTGAGGTCGACGGTGGCCTGGAAACCCGCAAACTGACCTTGCCTGCAGTGGTGACCACCGATTTGCGTTTGAACACCCCACGCTATGCCTCCCTACCAAACATCATGAAAGCCAAGAAAAAGCCCCTCGAAATTTTGAGTGCGGCTGACTTGGCCGTCGACTTGACGCCGCGCCTCAACATCTTGAATGTCTGCGAACCGGCGGTACGCAAAGGCGGTGTGATTGTGACGGATGTCGCGGCGCTGATCGATAAACTGCGTAACGAAGCGAAGGTGATTTGACATGGCCGTACTTGTAATTGCTGAACACGACAATTTCGCGCTCAAGGGCGCAACTTACAACACCGTCACTGCGGCCCTTCAAATCGGCGGTGACGTCCATGTGTTGGTTGCCGGAAGTGGTTGCGCAGGCGTGGCGGAAGAAGCGGCGAAAATCAGCGGGGTCAACAAGGTCTTGCATGCGGACGGCGCCGTTCATGCTCATGCCAAGCCCGAGAATCTTGCGGCTCAAGTGCTGGATCTGGCCCACGATTACACGCACGTCGTCACGCCCGCCAATGCCGTGGGCAAAAGTTTCATGCCGCGCGTTGCTGCACTACTGGACAGTTCGCAAATCTCGGATGTGATTGCGGTGGTGTCCCGTGACACTTTTGTACATCCCATCTATGCGGGCAATGCGCTGGCAACGGTGCAGTGCGTCGACCCTGTCATTGTCCTCACGGTGCGCAGTACCGGCTTTGATGCTGCACAGAAAAACGGGCAGGCGCGGGTAGAAGCAATCCCCGTAGCTGCAGAGTCCTCCTATTCACAATTCTTGAGTCAGCAGTTGACCCGCTCCGACAGGCCCGAATTAGCCGCAGCTTCGATTGTCGTTTCGGGGGGGCGTGGTATGGGGAGTAGCGAGAACTTCAAATTGCTCGAGACACTCGCAGACCAGTTGGGTGGGGCAGTGGGGGCTTCGCGTGCGGCAGTGGACGCTGGCTTCATGCCCAACGATTACCAGGTGGGGCAGACCGGGAAGATTGTTGCTCCGCAGTTGTATGTTGCGGTTGGTATTTCTGGAGCTATCCAGCACTTGGCGGGGATGAAGGATTCCAAGGTGATTGTGGCGATCAACAAAGATGCGGATGCACCCATCTTTCAGGTTGCTGATTATGGGTTGGTAGCCGATTTGTTCGAAGCGGTTCCCGAGTTGACGAAAGCGCTGGCGTAGAGCCTTTCGCTAAGGTGGCAGTGGGGTAAACTGCTGCCTCGACGAATGCCGTCAAGCTGCCTATAAGACACGCAAATAAAAACAATAATTAAAGCAGGGGGGAGCGCGCTATGCAGCTCTTTTCACTGGCGGGAAAAGTTGCATTGGTAACGGGTGCTTCCCGCGGCTTGGGCAAAGCCATGGCCTGCGGGCTGGCTGAAGCGGGTGCCCATGTCGTCGTGGCGGCCCGTGATCAAGTCGCTCTTCGCCTGGTGGTCGAAGAGATTCGCGACGCTGGTGGTCAGGCCGACGCGCAGGCATTCGATTTGACCGACGAGGCGGCTGTGATGGCGGCCATCCCCACCATCATTGGCCATCATGGTCGTCTGGATATTTTGATCAACAATGCCGGCATCTGCCTTTGGGAGCCGCTGCTTGAGTCTTCGCTGGATGCCTGGAAAAGAACGCTTGAGACCAATTTGACCGTCCCGTACTTGTTGGCGCGTGAAGCCGCCCGACCCATGTTGCGCCAAGGATCTGGTTCAATCATCAATATCGGTTCGTATGTCTCGCGCATAGGTCGCGAGAAGCTGCAAGCCTATGTCGCCAGCAAGCATGGGGTCATTGGTTTGACCAAATCGCTGGCGGGGGAGCTTGGAGCAAGTGGGGTACGTTGTAATGCCATCTGTCCCGGCTACTTCCTGACTGACATGGCCGAGCCTGTTTTAGCCAGCCCGGCATTGATGGAAACAGTCCGCAGCCATATTTCTTTGGGGCGCTGGGGCAATCCGCAGGAGTTGCAAGGCGCTGCGATATTCCTGTCCAGTCAGGCCAGCTCATATATTAACGGACATGCCTTGATGGTTGATGGTGGTGTGTCCGAGGTCCTTTGTTTGCCTGTGTCTGTTGCCTGAGTACGGCATGTGACCGGGTCGTTATTTGGAGAGTCGCCATGAACACAATAGGTGAATTGCTCGAGCGCAATGCCCGCTTGTTTCCGACGCAGGAAGCGGTGGTTTACCAGGATCGGCGGATAACCTACAGCCAGTTGGTCGAACGTGGCCATCGGTTGGCGTCAAGTTTGTATCGTCTGGGTATGCGTCGCCAGGACCGGGTAGCGATCCTGGCAATGAACTGCAACGAGTATTTTGATGTTTTCGCCGCGTGCCAACTTTCAGGCTTTATTTGTGCCACGGTTAACTTCCGCCTGGCAGCTCCGGAGTTGCACTACATCCTGAGTGACAGCGCGCCAAATGTGCTGGTGTTCGAAGATCAGTTCACGGAGGTGATTGAGTCATTGCGCAGCAGTCTGCCAGGTATTGAACATTACCTCTGTATTGGTGACTGTCCACCGTGGGCGCAGCCCTATGAGCAAGCGCTGATTGATGGCGATCCGCAGGGTGCCGGATTGCAGGCTGCGCCCGCAGATATCGTCCATTTACTTTATACCAGCGGCACGACGGGACGACCCAAAGGCGCTGCCCGCTCGCAACACGGCGATCTCTCACTGGCACAAAACCAGTCGGCGACCATGGACATGCGCACCAACGGCAGAGTTCTGGTGATGATGCCCATGTTCCATGCGGGTGGAATTTCCATGATGTTGTCAGAGTTCTGGCACGCCGGCTGTGTGGTGCTCCACCGAAAGTTCGAGCCGGTGGAGGTGCTGCGGACCATCGAGCGAGAACGTATCGTCACGGTTCATATGGCACCCACGATTCTCCAGCAGTTACTCGATTTACCCAATATTCGCGACTTTGATCTATCCAGCCTTGAGACGATTCTTTATGCGGCCGCGCCAATGCCGGGGGCGGTACTCAAGCGGGGAGTCGAGTTGCTGGGGCAGATATTTGTCAATTCCTGGGGCATGACGGAAACCACTGGCACGGTATTGCCACGCCACCTGCATAAGCTTGAAGGCAGTGAGGAAGAAGTACGCCGGCTCGGTTCGATCGGTCAGGCGATGACGTTCTGTGAGATCCGCATCGTTGATGAGCATGATCAGCCGTGTCCGATTGGCGCACCTGGCGAGATCTGGATCCGCTCGCCGGCAAACCTGGCGTTTTACTGGAATAACAGTGCCGCCACTATCGATGCATTGCGCGATGGTTGGCTGCGCACCGGTGATATGGCCTGGATGGATGCTCAGGGTTTCCTGTTTCTGGTCGATCGCAAGAAAGACATGATTATTTCCGGTGGAGAAAATATTTACTCCCAGGAAGTCGAGCAGGCCTTGATGCACCATCCGGAAGTGATAGATGTAGCCGTCATTGGTGTGCCCCATGAGAAGTGGGGAGAAACGGTCAAGGCTGTTGTTGTAAGGAAGCCGGGCAGTACGACCACAGAAGCTGAGCTGATTGAGTTTTCAACCACCCTGATCGCTCGTTATAAAAAACCTGCGAGTGTCGTGTGGGTGGATGAATTGCCACGTTTGCCGAGCGGCAAGATCAACAAGCTCGTTCTGCGAGCGCTCTACTGCGTGTGATCAGGGGTATCAGCAATGACGCCAGGAGCCCGTTAAGGACGTTGACACTATTTTGCACGCTGTTTATAGTTATGAACATCGTTCAGAATATACGATGCGTTGGATTCGGCGTCCGACCTGCCTGGAACTGAGTGAAACCACCGTTGGATCGCGTCTGACAGATTTCGAATTGATAGTCCTGTACCGAAAATAATAAAAGGCAGTTCGTTGCCTGATACCGGAGGATGTCTGATGACTGTTCATGAAACGGCTCCCCAGCCGATTCGCGTAGATTTCGTACCGCACGGCCCCTACATCTCGCCGCAGTTTTTGCAGCTTGAAAACGAGCGTATGTGGCCGAAAGTCTGGCAAGTTGCCTGTCGGCTCGAAGAGATTCCGCATGTCGGCGACTATGTGACCTTCGACGTGATTGGCGAATCAATCATCGTCACTCGCCTGACCGGCGACAAAATCAAGGCTTACTACAACGTCTGTCAGCATCGGGGGCGACGCCTGACCTCCGGTTGCGGCCACGCGACCAAATTCCACTGTGCGTTCCACGGTTGGCAATGGAACCTGGATGGCAGTCTGCTGCGGATTCTTGATGAGGAAGATTGGGCCGGGTGCCCGAGCATGGCCAAGGAAGACCTGGCACTCAAGGAAGTGCTGGTCGACACCTGGGGTGGGTTTGTTTTCATCAACATGGACCCGCAGGCCGAACCTCTGGCCAAATACCTTGCCCCTGTGCCTGAATTCACTGACTGTTTCGAATTCGAGAAAATGCGCTACCGCTGGTACAAGTCGATACGCTTGCCGTGCAACTGGAAGGTTGCACTGGAGGCCTTCAACGAGGGCTACCATGTCGCCGCGACTCACCCGCAGATTCTCGATACTCAAGGTGATGACGTCACTCGCAGTTTCGCCTTTGGCAAACACGGCATGTTCGGCTAATCGACCGCCACGCGCCTACCCGGTACTCCTTCATCACGAACTGGCAAGCCGATTCCAGAGGACATTCGCCCAGGGTTGGTGCGGTTCTATCAACTGATGGAAGATCAGTTGAAAGCCATTTTCACCGATCGTGACAATGAAGCCACCAAGCGTGTGATGACTGAGCTTGAGCCTACCCAGGATCAATTTCTGGTTCTCGGCAAGGCGATGGAATTCCAGCGTGAAGCGGCTATCGCCGACGGTGCAGGTTGGCCGGATATTTCTTTCGAACAGATGGCGAAGGCAGGTACTGACTGGCACGTCTTCCCTAACCTGGTCTTTCTGCTGTATCCGGACGGCGCGCTGTTTTATCGCGCTCGTCCGGATGGCGATAACCCGGATTCCTGCCTTTTTGATATTTGGTCGCTCAAGCGTTACGCCCCAGGTGCCGAGCCGGCAATCAATCGCGAGTTCTATCACGGTGTAGACGACTGGAAAACCGACACCGTAGAGAAGTTCGGACTGATCCTCAGTCAGGACTTCGTGAATATGGGGCAGGTGCAGCAGGGAATGAAATCCCGCGGCTTTGTCGGTGCACGGACAAATCCGCTGCAAGAAACATCGATCTCAAACTTTCATCGTGAGTTGCACGAATACGTGAACGCTACGGAGTCTTCGCGATGAGCGATTGGCAAGAAAGTTATGACTTGGTGATCGTGGGCAGCGGTGGCGGTTCGATGTGCGCTGCGCTGATCGCGCAGCAGCTCGGTAAAAAGGCATTGATCATCGAGAAACTGGACAAAATCGGGGGGTCTACCGGCTATTCCGGCGGTGTTTGGTGGGTGCCCAACAATGCGGTCATGAAACGTCATGGCGTCGATGACTCCTATGAGCGCGCTCGTCTTTACCTTGACAGTACGGTGACCTATGAGGGGCCGTCGACTTCACCGATTCGTCGTGAGGCCTTCCTCAGGACCGGGCCGATAATGGTCGATTTCCTCGAGCGCAATGGTATGGCATTTGAGTATGCCGATGGCTGGTCGGACTACTACGACGAGTTGCCAGGAGGTGAGCCGCGTGGTCGCTCGCTGATCGCCAAGCTTTTCAACATTCGGGAGCTGGGTGACTGGGCATCTAAACTTTCGCGTTATTTGGGGCCTGATATTCCTGCCACGAGTCATGAGTATCCCACACTGTTTTTGATGAAGCGCACCTGGGCTGGCAAGAGAAAAGCCATGCAGCTGGGCCTGCGCATGCTCAAGCAGAAAATACTCGGCCAGAAACTACTCGGCGGTGGCGCGGCAATTCAAGGTCGCATGCTCCAAATCGCACTGCGCAACAATCTACCGATCTGGACTGATACACCTGTCACCGATCTCGTGGTTGAAGATGGTCGAGTCACTGGTGTCGTGGCGATGCGCGACGGTAGGTCAATTCGCATTCAGGGGCGCGACGGGGTGCTGATCAATGTCGGCGGTTTTTCGCGCAATGCGGACATGCGTAAACAATATCAGCCGCAGCCTTCTTCAGCGAAATGGACCAACGCCAACCCCGGTGATACTGGAGAAATCATCCAGGCCGCCATAGCGCTGGGCGCTGCCGTGGATTGCATGGATGAGGCCTGGTGGGTAGTGACATCCCTCGGCCCTGACGAGAGCCTGCCCGAAGGAGCAGTCACCGCCAATGGTGTGCCTTTGCCGTTCATGCATCACCTGGATTTGTCGCTGCCTTATTCAATCATGGTTGATCAGGACGGCATCCGCTTCTGTGACGAGGCGGGGGCCTACATGGAAATTGGGCAGCGCATGTACCGTCGCCAGGCGCAAACCGGCAAAGCCATCCCTGCCTGGGTTGTGATGGACAGCCGTCAGCGCAAATTCTACCCGTGGGGCACTGCAATGCCTGGGCAAATTCCCCAGCAGTGGCTGGACAGCGGTTACATGATCAAAGCCGATACCCTCCAAGAGTTGGCGGCCAAATGCAGCATCGATCCAACAGGGTTGCTCGCAACGGTTAAACGCTTCAACAGCTTTTGCAGCAGCGGCGTCGATCTAGATTATGGGCGAGGCTCGCGGGCATTCGACCGATGCCATGGAGATCCGACTGTTACGCCTAACCCGAATCTGGGCAGTATCGAAGCAGGTCCGTTTTACGCCGTGCGCATGTACCCCGGAGACGTCGGTACCGCCGGTGGATTGGTGACCGATGAATTTGCCCGGGTGCTCAGGGATGACGGCAGCACCATCCAAGGCCTGTATGCGACCGGCAACTCAACAGCCGGTGTCACAGGGCGTTGCTATCCCGGCGCTGGCACCAGCATTGCCGCATCGTTCACTTTTGCCTACATCGCCGCGCAGCATTCGGCGGGCGTGGAAAAAATCTGGTAACCCGAATCCCTAAGGCTTCAACGGAGTTCACATCATGACAGGCGCAGTTCCAGACAGTGGGACGCTGGTGGGCATCTACCAGCGTATGGCTCGCATCAAACAAAACGACGAGCGTTTTCGCGCGGTCATCAAGTCCGGCAAGCTGGTGATGCCGTATTACTCACCCCGGGGGCAGGAAGTTATTCCTTCTGCAGTCTCAGCCAATCTGACCGACGAGGATTACATCTGCACGATCTATCGTGGTGTGCACGACATGATCGCCAAGGGTATTCCGTTGAAAGACCTGTGGGCTGAGTTCGGTGGTCGCGCCACCGGTACCTGCAAGGGCAAAGGCGGGCCGATGCATGTGACGCATCCGGGCACTGGCGTAATGGTCACAACCGGCATCGTCGGCAGCTCGATGCCGATTGCCAATGGTTTGGCCCTGGCCGCGCAGATTCGCGGTGAAAAGCGCGTATCGGTTGCTTACTTCGGTGATGGTGCGAGCAATATTGGCGCTTTCCATGAGTCGCTCAACCTGGCCTCGGTATGGAAGCTTCCAGTGGTCTTCGTCTGTCAGAACAATGGTTATGGCGAACATACCAAATACGCTAATAGCACCTCGGTAGCGAATATCTCCATGCGTGCTGCCGGTTACGGAATGCCTGGTGTAACGGTGGACGGGAACGATCCTGTCGCGATGTATAACTGCGCCAGGGAAGCTATCGAGCGTGCTCGTAATGGCGGTGGTCCGACACTCATCGAAGCGAAGACTTTCCGCTTCCACGGGCATGTGTTCGGGGATGCGGATGCCTACATGGACAAGGGTGAAAAAGATGCCTGGATTGCCAAGGATCCGGTGCCGCTTTTTCGCGCATGGTTGATCTCTACGGGAAATGCCAGCGAAGACCAGTTGTCCACACTCGAAGCGGCAATCGAGCTTGATATCGACGAAGCCCTCGAATTCACATTGTCCAGCCCATATCCAGAAGTCGCTGAGTTGAATCGCGATATTTTCAAGGATGAGGTGAGCGCATGAACCAGAAAACAGACGTCAAGATGAATACGATCCAGGCGGTCAATCTCGCACTGGATGACGCCATGGCAGCCGATGTGAATGTCATCGTTCTTGGCGAAGACGTGGGAGACAAAGAGGAGGGCGGGATCGTTGGTGTCACGCGCGGCCTGTCGACCAAGTATGGGGACTCGCGTGTGCGTTCCACACCCATTTCCGAACAGGCAATTATCGGCGCGGCGATTGGCGCTTCGATTGTCGGCATGCGCCCGGTGGCCGAAATCATGCTGATGAACTTCACCACAGTAGCGATGGACATGATCGTCAATCACGCCGCCAAACTGCGTTTCATGTCGGGTGGTCAAACCCACGTGCCAATGGTCATTCGGACGATGACAGGAGCCGGTTTTGGTACCGGTGGTCAACACGCCGACTATCTCGAAGCATGGTTTGCCCACACCGCGGGGATCAAGGTGGTCGCACCTTCCAGCCCGGCTGACGCTTACGGACTGATGCTCTCGGCCATCGAGGACGACGACCCTGTGCTTTTCATCGAGAACATGCCCACGTATTGGACGCCGGGCGAGGCGCCAGAGCGCGGCAAGAAAATCCCCCTAGGCAAAGCCAACATCTTGCGTGAGGGCACGGACGTCACATTGATCACCTATAGCCGACGCGTCCTGGAAGCCAGCGCAGTGGTTCATAAACTGGCGGAGCAAGGCATCTCGGTGGAGCTGATCGACTTGCGCACGATCGCGCCGATGGACACTGACACCATTCTGGCCTCGGTGGCCAAAACCGGTCGGGCGGTCATTGTTCACGAAGCCGTCAAACCGTTTGGAGTGGGCGCAGAAATCGCGTCGAGGATTTATGAGTCACTGTTTGCGCAACTCAAGGCGCCAGTGCAAAGGGTGGGTTCGCACTTCTCTCCTGTGCCCTTTTCTAAACCGCTCGAGGACGCTTACGTACCTGGCCTGGAGCAGATCGAAGCGGCCATTCGTGCCACTTTGAAATGAACATTCATTAGGAATACACCGCAATGACTACACAAGTTCTTATGCCCAAGCTCGGTTTTTCAATGAATGAAGGCACCCTCAGCGAATGGTTGATTGCCGATGGCGCAAGCGTTAAAGAAGGTGAAGCGCTTTACGCGTTGGAAAGTGACAAGTCAGTTCAGGAAATTGAAGCACCGATCAGCGGCACATTGAAAATTATTGCCCAGGCGGGCGAAGTCTATGAAGTCGGTGCGGTGCTGGCCGAAATCGTTTAAGCCGGGTTCGGCGCTACAGGGGAAAGTCTGATGAGCGGTGAAACGTTGGTAGAAGCACACAAGCCAGTCGTGTTCGGCAGCGATCTGCCGCGGTGGCCGCAGGTTGACTTCAGCGAATTCGGCGAAGTCGAAAGCAAGCCGCTGTCCAGGGTGCAGAAACTGACCGCGCAGTATATGTCGCGTAACTGGGTGATGATTCCACACGTTACTCATAATGACGAGGCTGATATCAGCGAACTGGAGTTGAGCCGCAAAGCTCGTAACCAGGTCGGCGCAACGGTCAAGCTGACGTTGTTGCCCTATTTGATCAAGGCGGCAGTTTCGGCACTGCAGGCGTTCCCGCAGTTCAATGCGTCCCTAGATGGAACCGGAAAAAATCTGGTGCTCAAGAAGTACTTCCACATTGGTGTGGCGGTGGATACCCGCTTTGGGTTGTTAGTGCCGGTACTGCGTAACTGCGATCAGAAGAGCATCTCCGATATTGCTTGCGAGTTGCAGGCCATTACCACCAAGGCGAGGGACAAGGGGTTGTCGATGGCTGAAATGTCTGGCGGCTGTTTCACTATCAGCTCGCTTGGCAGTTTTGGCGGGACCTCTTTTACCCCCATCGTAAATGCACCTGAAGTGGCGATTCTTGGTGTCACTCGATCGCAGGAAAAACCCCGACGCGGCGCTGGAGAGGGTATCGACTGGCGGCTGACACTGCCACTGTCACTGAGTTATGACCACCGCGTAGTCAATGGTGCTGATGCCGCCCGTTTCACTGCAAAGCTGGCGCAGTTGCTTGGTGATGTTACTGCGCTGGAAAGTTGATAGCGCGAGATCTATCAACTTTTCGCCGTTCATTAACCCAGCAGCTGGACACACATTTATTGGGTACGAGGGGTAGCATTTCAGCAATACGCTGAGTGAGCCGATCCCGATCCTGAAGACTTGTGAGTCGTCGCCTGACGACGGTCTAATCCGTTTAATAAAACCTGACAATAATGACGGAATTTCGATGAAAACACTCGGTGAGATGATCGAGCGAAATGCACGGTACTTCCCTGACGCCGAAGCACTTATTTCCACGTCCCGCAGAGTTACCAACCGGCAACTCGCGGAGCGTGCCAAGCGTATGTCGAGCCATCTGTATGGCTTGGGGTTACGTCGGCAGGATCGTGTAGCCATTCTGTCAATGAATTGCGTCGAGTACTACGAAACCTATCGGGCCTGTGAGTGGGCAGGGTTCATTGCCGCGACTGTCAATTTCCGACTGGCGCCGCGGGAAGTTCTTTATATCCTGCAGGATGCTTCGCCCAAGGCGCTGGTCTTCGAGTCGCAGTACGCGGACCTGATTGATCAACTGCGCATTGACCTGCCGAGTATCGAGCATTTCATCTGTATTGGTGTGAGTCCCGAATGGGCTGAGCCATTTGAACGTGCGATTGAGAACGGCCATGTCGACGGTCCTCCCATTCGCGCCGCTGCAGACGATTACGCCTATCTGATGTACACCAGCGGTACGACAGGAAAGCCAAAAGGCGTGGTACGCACCCATCATGCCATGTGTGCTACCGCTGACAGCTGTGCATTGATGACGGAGTTCAAGGGTTCCACTCGTGTCTTGCAGACGACGCCGGCGTTCCATATCGGTGGAATCGGATTCGTCAACGCAGCCGCTTGGGTGGGAGGTTCCACGCTCATCCATCAGGGTTTTGAACCCCGGGCGCTGTTATTGGCGGTGCAAGAAGAGAAGGCGACTTTCACCTTTCTGGTCGCTGCCATGCTTCAGGCGGTACTGGATGTGCCCGATGTCGCTGATTTTGATCTGAGCAGTCTTGAACATGTGGTGTCGGCGGCGGCTCCGATTCCTGTTCCGCTGCTTAAACGTGCCATTGCGTTACTGGGCCCGATTTTTTCCTTGCAGTACGGCATGACTGAAAGCAACGCCTGTGTCTTGCAGCGCCATGAAGTCAATCCTGACGGAACACCCGAGCAAGTGCATCGGTTGGAGTCAGTTGGCCATGCATGTCCAGGCATTGAGTTGCGGATCGTCGATGAACAGGGCCAGGACTGCCCGACCGGCATGCCCGGCGAGGTTTTGCTTCGCTCTGAAACTCAGCTCAGTGCCTACTGGAACAACTCGGTGGCCACCATCGAGGCGTTGCGTGATGGCTGGTACCACAGCGGCGACATGGGGTATCAGGATGATCAGGGCTTCGTTTTCCTGGTCGACCGCAAGAAAGACATGATTATTTCCGGCGGCGAGAATATCTACAGTCGGGAGGTCGAAGTGGCCTTGGAGCTGCATCCTTGGGTGAAGGAGTCGGCGGTGATCGGGATTGCCGATCCTCGCTGGGGTGATTCAGTCAAAGCGATCGTGGTCCGCATCCCGGGTGTAGAGCTCAAAGAGCTGGAACTGATCGCTCACTGCAAGGTGGTGTTGGCCAGCTACAAGTGCCCCAAAGTCGTGGAGTTCGTCGATGAGCTTCCGCGCATGGCCACCGGCAAGATCAATAAGGTCGCTTTGCGCGAACGCCAACGCGGCATCTGACGCTTATCGGGCGAAGAGGAAAGAACATGGGCAAGTGGTTGCAATCCAGTGAATGCGTAACGCTCGAGGTGTCGGATCGTATTGCACGCATTACGCTCAATCGTCCAGAGAAGCGCAACGCGATCAACAACATCCTGTTGCGCGAATTGAAGCAGGCGTTGTTGGAGGCCGACGATTTGAAGTCGGTCAACGTAATCATCCTGCAAGGCGCAGGGAAAGACTTCTGTGCGGGCTACGATCTTGTCACGACCTATGGCGACCTGAATGGAGCCGATCCGACGGAGTACCGCGGTACGCAGAAAAACTTCGATGACGACTGCTGGTCGATGGAGCGCCAGAACGAAACCGTCAACCTGTTCTCCGAAATCCACAAACCCATCATTGCCCGCGTGCACGGTAACTGTCTGGCGGGGGGCACAGATTTAGCCCTGGCCTGTGACATGGTCATTGCCGCAGACGATGCGAAGATAGGCTTTCCTGCCACCCGCGCCAATGGCTCGCCACCTGCACACATGTGGCTTTACCACCTGGGGCCGCAGTGGGCCAAACGCATGCTGTTGACTGGTGACTCTCTTTGGGGTCGGGACGCCGCCAAGCTTGGGCTTGTTCTGGATGCCGTGCCAGCGCAGGAGTTGGACGCTGCAGTTGATGAACTGGCCCGACGCCTTTCGTTTGTCGATGCGGATCTCCTTGCGGCGAACAAACGCATCGTCAACCTCGGCCTGGAACTCGCCGGTGCCAAGACCTTGCAACGTTTGGCTGTGGAGAACGATTCACGCGCTCATTTGTGTGATGGCCCACGACGCACGCAATTCAAGAAGGACATGCAGGATCTTGGATTGAAGGATGCCCTCAAGCGTCGTGACGAGCCGTTCGGCGATGGAATGATCAAGCTGTATGCCCGTGGCGAAAAATAACAGAGGGAAGATCGGATGGATGTCGAACTGACAGTCCGCGGCGGGGTCGCGCCCTTGACCCTTAATCGCCCGGACAGCTTGAACGCATTGACACCGCAGATGCTGGAAATGCTTATCCAGCATCTTGATCGGGTCGAGAGCGACCCGCAAATCCGCGCATTGATTTTCACCGGGGCAGGTCGGGCGTTCTGTGCCGGAGCCGATGTCAAGGGATCGGGCGCAGCCCCTGCCCAGATGAGCGTTAGCCATGCCCGACGCTCATTGGTGCCTTATCAGCAGGTCTCGCTCAAACTCTACAACTTGAACAAGCCCGTGGTCTGCGCCGTGCGCGGTGCCACAGTGGGCATCGCTTGGTCATTCGCGATGTGTGCCGACCATTTGATTGCGTCAGAGACTACCAAATTCATTCCGGCGTTCCTGTCCCGCGCCACCATTCCCGAGGGCGGCATGTTGCACTTGCTGGCGCGTCTGTGCGGTGAGTACCGGGCCAAGGAGATCATGTACCTCAATCGCACCCTGACAGGTCATGAGGCCTTCGAAGCGGGGCTGGCGAGTAAGGTCGTCGAAGACGAGCAACTGATGTCCACGGCGCAAAGCCTGGCAGAGGAGTTAGCCGCTGGCCCGACCTTTTCGATTGGCCTGGCGAAGCAACTGTTTCGAGCGACTTCCGGCAATTTTGAAGCTTACCTGGCGCTTGAGTTGAACGCGGTAGCCCTTGCGGTGAATTCTGCGGATGCCACCGAGGGACGCCAGGCCTTCAAGGAAAAGCGCAAACCTGATTTCAAGGGGCATTAAGCCCTGCGTCCCGGACGTTCTACGTGATAGAGGTTTTACCATGCATTTCGAATTCAGCCCTGAAGATGAAGCGTTTCGACTGGAAGTTCGTGAGTTCTTCAAGGAAAAAGTCAGTCCTGAAGTAGCCCGCAATGCCTTTGAAGGTGCGCACCCGCCACCGCGTGAAGTGATCCGTCAGTGGCAACAAACCTTACATGCCCGTGGTTGGGGGGCTCCGCACTGGCCCAAGGAATTTGGCGGCACTGATTGGTCGTCGATCCGCAAACACATTTTTCTGGAAGAGTTGGTCAATGCCGATGGCCTCGATTATGGATGGCAAGGCACCCACATGATGGCTCCCGTGGTCATCGCCTTTGGCAATAAATGGCAGCAAGACACGTTCTTGCCGCCGTTGCTCGCCGGGGATGTGTTTTGGTGCCAGGGCTTTTCCGAGCCCAATGCCGGTTCAGATCTGGCCAGTCTCAGGACGCGTGCCGAACTGAATGAGCAAGGGACCCACTATGTCGTCAACGGCCAGAAGATCTGGACCAGTGATGCGAAACTTGCGGACTGGGGTTTTTTCCTGGTCCGCACCGATTCCACGGTCAAACCTCAACGAGGTATTTCCTTCCTGCTGATCGACATGAAAAGCCCGGGAATCACTGTGCGCAACATTGTCTCTATCGATGGCGGTGACGGACTGGCTGAACTGTTTCTGGAGAACGTTCAGGTTCCCAAAGAGCAATTGGTGGGGGAGCCGGGTATGGGTTGGACTTATGCCAAATACCTGTTGGAAAAGGAAAGGACGTCGAGCGCCTTTATTTATTTCAACAAGCGCGAGCTTGAAAAGGCCAAGAACATAGCGCGGGCAGAAATGGTCGACGGCGTATCGCTGTTGGACACTCCAGCATTCAGTCGTCGAGTCGCGGCCATCGAAGCCGACATCCTTGGGCTTGAGTGGTCGGTGCTGCGAATTCTGGCGAAGGAAAACATGAGGGATAACCTTGATGCCGTGGTTTCGACCCTGAAAGTTCGCGGTTCAGAGTTGCAGCAGCAAGTCACCGAATTGCAGATCGATGCCCTCGGGCCACGGGCATTGCGTTTTTACGATCATGGTCCGAACCGCAAAACGCATGAGCATGCAGAGGGCGGTGAACTGGATGAGCTGTGGCCAGGTTATGTGCCGGGACGCAGCAACATGTACTTCTTTCAACGGGCATCGACCATTTACGGCGGTGCGCGAGAAGTGCAGAAAAACATTATCGCAAAACTCGCATTCGGTCTTTGAGGACGCACCATGGATTTCAATCTCTCTGATGAGCAAATGATGCTGCGCGATGGCGTGGAGCGTTTTATCAAGGATGACTACGGCTTCGAAGAACGTCGTCAGCAGGCCAGTCACGGTGAAAGCTTCAGCCGCAAGCATTGGCAGCAGTTCGCTGACCTGGGCTGGCTGGCGTTGAACTTGCCCGAGGATGTCGGTGGCCTCGAATGTTCATTTGCGGAAACGTCTATCGTGCTCGAGGCCTTCGGCCGTGGGCTGGTTCTTGAACCCTTTGTCTCCACCGCCGTACTGTGCGCCCGAATAATCGATCGTTCGGGCAATGATCAGCAGCGACAAGCGCTGCTCCCGGCGCTGATTCAGGGCAGTCTGTTACTGGCATTCGCCGACATGGAAAACGGCTCACGTTTTGCGGTGGGCTGCACCCAGCAGACGTTTGCTGAAAAGACCCCCGGTGGGTATCGGCTCAATGGTCTGAAAACCCTGGTATCGGGTGCGCCTTCGGCGGACAAGCTGTTGGTGACCGCAAGTCTGGATGATGCGACCGAGCCTGCAGTCTTTGTGGTCGACCGCGAAGCCGCCGGAGTGAGCCTGGACAGTTACAGACTGGTCGATAGCTCCCGAGCGGCTGATGTCCGTTTCAAGGACGTAGAGCTGGCGGCATCGGCATTGTTGATTGCTCCCCGCAATAGTCGGACAGTGCTCGACGAAGCCCACGACCGTGCCGCGCTGGCAGTCGTTGCGCAGGTTGTCGGGGTGATGCAAGGCGTGATGGACCTGACCGCCGACTACATCAAGACCCGCACGCAGTTCGGTCAGCCGATCGGAAAATTCCAGGCGTTGCAACACCGCATGGCGGAAATGTTCGTCGAGGCGCAGCACACGCGCTCGATCCTCTATCGAGGCATGGCCTACCTGGAAAAGTCCCCGGAAGAGCGGCGCAAGGCGGTTTCGGCGGCCAAGGCGGCCGCCGGCAAATCCGGACGTTTCGTTTGCGCTCAAGGTGTCCAGTTGCATGGCGCCATCGGCATGACCGAAGAATATCAAGTGGGACATTACTTCCGCCTGATGACGCTACTGGAAAAGCAGTTCGGCGATATCGACTACCACCTGACGCGATTCTCAGCCATAGGCTGATGATGGCTGCGCGAATTCTTAGGAATTCGCGGGTTTGCCCATAAAAACAACGTTGGAGGCACTGCTCATGATCAAGCCCGAAGGGTTGCTTGCGAAGGTTCAGGAATTGGCGGATCGCCAGGACATCCATGATTGTGTCACCCGCTACTGCCGGGCCGTCGACCGTTTCGACCGTGAATTGCTGCGTTCGGTCTACCACGTCGATGCCATCGACGATCATGGCAGTTTCGTGGGAGATCGTGATTCGTTCATCGATTGGGCGTTTGCCTATCACACCGAATACCAGCTTTCACATCATCACATGATTACCAACCACAGCGCTGACATCCAGGGTGATACCGCGCACTGCGAAACCTACTGGTTGTTCTTCGGTGAGAATCGCGTCAAACCTGACACTTTTGCCGTGGGGCGCTATATCGATCGTTTTGAACGACGCGACGGGCGCTGGGCCATTGCTGCTCGTGTTTGCGTCACTGAAAGTGTCAACTCGATTGATGCCACTGAGTTGCCCGAGGCATTCCGAAAAGTCCAGATGGGTAATGCCGTCAGCACGCGCTCGACTGACGATGTCTCCTGGCAACGTCCATTGACCCCTCGGCAAACGACCTGAATCTCGTTACGAATCGAACCCGAGATGTGAATAGGGCTGAGTGAGGGTGACTTGGCTGGTCATCCTCACCCATGAATCTGGAGTCTTCATGCGTTCATATTTTATCGATCACTATGGTGGTATTGACGGTTTGTGCCTGCGCGAAACCGACGCACCCAAGCCGCCGGGGCCTGGGCAGGTGCTGGTCAGGATGCGCGCCGCCGCCTTGAATTTCCGTGAACTGCTGATCCTCGCTGGACACTATCAGCAAATGTGTAAACCCGATCTCGTGCCTTGTTCCGATGGCGCCGGAGAAGTGGTCGCGGTGGGTGAGGGCGTGCTCCGGGTCGGGACAGGCGACCGCGTAGCATTGACATTTCACCCTCACTGGATCGCAGGTGAGCAGCCTCAGGGACTGGCCATACTGGGCCGCGGTGGCTCGGTCGACGGGACATTGAGCGAGTACGCCTGTGTGTCACAGGACGAAGTAGTAGTGGTCCCGCAACACCTGTCGTTCGAAGAGGCCTCGACCTTACCCTGCGCTGCGCTCACCGCTTGGTCGGCGCTCTGTGCGCATGGCGTCTTGTTGCCGGGACAGCGAGTCTTAGTGCAAGGAACCGGAGGGGTGTCGGTATTCGCATTGCAGTTGGCGAAACTGTTTGGCGCAGAGGTGGTTGCGCTCTCTTCAAGTCCTGAGAAGCTCTCGCGCTTGCGCCAGTTGGGGGCTGATCATTTGATTGATTATCGCGTCCATACCGACTGGCACAAGCAGGTACTGGCGTGCACGGGTGGCCAAGGGGTTGACCTGACCGTGGAGGTCGGGGGTGGCGATACCGTCGAGCGATCGGTTCAGGCCACACGTGTCGGTGGGCGGGTGAGTATGGTGGGTTTGTTAACGGGGAGTCCGGGATTCAGTGAAGGCTTTTTCTACCGTGGTCTGAGTATCAATACTATCCGCGTGGGGCATCGCGAACAGTTCGAGCAGATGAATAGAGCGATTGCCCTGCACCGGTTACGGCCGGTGATTGACCAGGTGTTCGATTTCGATAATGCGCCTGAAGCATTCACCCATCTCCAGCAGCGCAAACACGTCGGTAAGGTCGTGATTCGTATTAATTGACGTCCCGTCTCCGTAGCCTTTGGCGTCGCAAGCGCGAGCCATTTCTGCCCGTCAATGATCGGGGCGGGTGCGCTTCCAGATCCCTCTTTCTTCATCAGATATCCATTGGCGCAACGCTCAGTAAAGTGCGGGCAAGACACTGAAAGCGCAACGTACTGGCTTGACATGAAAAATGAACGCTGTTTATATAAATGAACGTAGTTTTCGGCATTCGACGCTACGTGTTTTACGAAGCACCTATAAAAACAAACAAAATCGAGGGAGGGTGTATGGATGATTCAGCAATGCTCGGTCCAGATCGATCGGTGAAGGACAAAAACATACTGGTCATCGCCGCAGGCTTTGACGGAGCCGACAGCCTTAAATCCGGCTTGCTGAAACATTCGGCCCAAGTCTGCCTGGTCACCGATGCGCAAGGTGTCGATGCATCCGGCACCTTTTTCGGTGCCGACTTCAGCTCAAGATCTTCTCTGGCCAGCGTACTGAGTCACGCTGCGCAACAACTGGGGCGGGTCGACGCAGTGGTTTTAGCACTGACACCGACGGCTGCTCTCGTTTCGCGCCCCATCACCTCGATGTCTGTCGACGATTGGCGCGAAGCCTGTCTGGATCCGCTGCGCCTCACACGTCACTGCTTACAGGAATCTTTCCGGCTGTTCGACGGCGGCACGGGCTGCATCATTGTTCTCGGCCCCAATTTTTCTCTGACCGGGTCAGCGGGCCTGACAGCGTTGTCGACCGTCAGTGAAGGGCAGCGCAGTTTGATGAAATCGGCGGCGAGGCAGTGGGGTGGGCAGGGCATCAGGCTCAATTGGGTGGGTGTCGATTCGCTGGTGCTGGCGCCGGCTTTACACGACGCCCCAATTCCCCCAAGTCCCGAAATGGGGCCGCCACCACCCGCACTCGGTTTTGCTCCGGCGTTGGCTGAAGGTGTGGCCGAATCTATTGCGATACTGGTTGGTGCAAGTGCTTTGACCGGTGTTTCGCTTCCCGTGGACGGTGGCGTATGGATGGTCCCATGAACAATCAAATTACGAATAAACGACTCCCGCAGATTCTTGAAGGCAAAACCGCATTGATCACCGGCGCCGGTGGTGGCGTCGGTCGTGGGATCGCGCTGGCCATGGCCGAGGTGGGCGCCAATGTGGGGATCGCGGCACGACGGGGCAGCACGGGCGAAGATACCGCTCAGTTGAGCCGGGCAGAGGGTGGGCAGGCACTTGCTATCGAGACCGATGTCACCCGCCTGGATGATGTGTGTCGCGCCGTCGATGCTGCCGTCGAACAGTTCGGGCGGTTGGATATCCTGGTGCACAACGCTACACATGGGGCTTCTGGTCACCCAAAGCGATTGGAAGATTTTTCCGATGGTGATTGGGATGAGCAGCTCGCGGTCGATCTGGCCGGGGCTCACCATTGCGCGCTGACGGCCTTCGACGCGTTGTCCGCGAACGGCTCTGGGCGCCTGATTCTGCTTTGTTCTTCTTTCGGATTGCACGGTGCATCGCTCAATCCGGCCTATGCCGCCATCAAGGGTGGCATTCGCGGTCTGACCAAGGCGCTTGCGCGTGAATGGGGACCAAACGGGGTCACCGTCAATGCGATCTCGCCATCGGCGCTGACCTCAGGGGCCGCAGCGTTCTTCGCGATGAATCCATCGTTGCGTGATCGTTACATTGCCAATTTTCCCCTGGGGCGGATGGGCAGTGAGCGCGAGGACGTCGGTCGTGCAGTTGCAGCTTTGTGCGGCGATGGCATGGGTTATGTCACCGGACAAATCATCCAGGTTGACGGCGGACTGTATACGGCCGTCTGAAGCGCGGGAGAAAAAAGATGAATCGACTACTGGGCAAAATTGCGATCGTCACCGGTGCCGCTTCCGGGATTGGTTTGGGCGCGGCCAAACGACTTGCACAGGAAGGCGCCAAAGTCGTGCTGGCTGACATCAATGGCGATGCCGCACAACGTGAAGCCCAACTGCTGCGAACTGCCGGGCTGGAAGCGGTTTCGGTGGTATTGGATTTGGGGGACGAATCGTCGATTCGCGCCATGATTGAATTCACGATCAAGACCTTTGGTGGTCTGGATGTGTTGTTCAACAACGCTGCAGCAACGCATCTTTCGCGGTTCAAGGATTCTGTTGTCGAACTGATGGACACCCAGGTGTGGGACGACACGATGCGAATCAATCTGCGCGGATGCATGCTGGCCAGCCGAATGGCAATCGAGCCCATGCGCCAGCGCGGCGGCGGTTCGATCATCAACACCAGTTCCGGCTCGGCTCAGGCCGGCGCACTGGGTTATAGCGCCTACGCCGTATCCAAAGCCGCAATCGAGGCGCTGACCCGTTACGTCGCGACCCAGCATGGCAAGGAGGGAATTCGCTGCAATGCGATCTCACCCGGACTGATCGTTACTCCGGCGACCTGCGAGGATTACGCCGGCCCGGCGGGTCAGATGATGCTCGAACATCATTTGACCCCACGCCTGGGCACGGTTGATGACATTGCCAGTGCCGTGTTGTTTCTCGCATCGGATGAAGCCGCGTTCATCACCGGGCAGGTGGTGAGTGTTGACGGTGGGTTATTGGCGCATCAGCCCTATTACGCCGATGAGCGTCGTGCTCGGTCTTCAAGCGGAGACGCCCGAGAATGAGCGGTGTCATGAGTCTGGAACAGCGCTTGGAGCGCGTCGAGGCGCAACTGGCGATTCAGCAATTGCCGGCGCGCTATGCCTTGGGTGTGGACTCGCGTGACCTGGATGTGTTGGTCAATCTGTTTATTGATGACGTTGATTGCGGGCGCTGGGGCAAAGGGCGCGAGGCGCTGAAGGCCTTCTATGGCAGTGAGTCGATCCTGCAAGCCTTCTACCGTTGCGTGCACCAGATTTGCGGCCAGACGATTGACTTCCAGGACGCTGACCATGCAACCGGCACCGTTTATTGTCGCGCCGAGCATGAAGACGGCGAGCACTGGGTGGTTATGGCTATCTGCTATTTCGATAGTTACGTGCGGCGTGAGGGGAAATGGTTTTTCGAGCGCCGTGACGAACGCCACTGGTATTCGACAGATTGGCTGCAGCGACCGGGGGTACCGACATGGCAACACTGGCCGGGAAAATACACGGAGCCGCGGTATCAGCCACAATTGCCAGATAGCTTCCCGCACTGGGAAAGCTTCTGGTCCCGCAGTTCGACTCAGCTACGCCAGCGTCTGACGCGACAACCGTAAATCTACTCAGGAGGGTTTCATGTCCAGCCTAATTGAGCCGCTGTTCGAGCCTTTGCAAGTTGGCTCATTGCGCTTGAAAAACCGTGTTGTTATGGCACCCATGACACGCAACTTTTGCCCTGACGGCGTGCCAGGCGAGAACGTGGCAGCGTATTACCGACGTCGAGCCGAAGGTGAAACCGGTTTGATTATCACTGAAGGCGTCGGTGTAGATCACCCTGGCGCGCTGGGAGAGGCGGGTATCGGTGAAAGCGATCTGCCTCATCTCTATGGTGAGGCCGCGTTGGCTGGATGGCGGCAGGTGGTCGAGCAGGTCCAGGTAGCGGGCGGGAAGATTTTCCCACAGCTCTGGCATCAAGGCGTCATGCGTCTTCAAGGCACCGGCCCGAATCCGAACGTACCCTCCTGCCGCCCTTCCGGAGTCTGGGGGCCTGCAGGAGGGCTGACTTCATCGCCCGACGACTATGTCACGGCGCAACAAGTGCCTACGGCGCCCATGAGTGAATCAGACATTGCGGATGTGATTGATGGGTACGCGCGCAGCGCAGGCCATGCAAAAGCGTTGGGATTCGATGGCATTGCCATTCACGGTGCCCATGGCTATCTGATTGATACATTTCTTTGGGACGTGACTAACCGGCGCAGTGATCGCTGGGGAGGAGATCGAGGGGGCCGAAGCCGTTTCGCCGTAGAGGTCGTGAAGGCCATACGCGCCGCCATTGGGCCTCAGATGCCAATCCTGTTCCGTTTTTCGCAGTGGAAACAGCAGGATTTCAAGGCGCGCCTGGCCATGACACCCGTTGAACTGCGGGAAATCCTGTTGCCGATTGCCGAGGCCGGTGTCGATGTATTCGACGCCAGCGTGCGTTACTTCGATCGGGCGGAGTTTCCCGAGGTCGGTGGCGTTGACGGGGAGCTGAATCTGGCGGGTTGGGCAAAAAAACTCACCGGTCGTATGGCGATGACCGTCGGCGGGGTGGGCTTGAACAATGGTATGTACGACAGCCGCAAACAGGGTGGTGCGCAGGCGGCCAACAACCTTGAGTTGTTGATGAAGCGCTTTGGACGCGGTGAGTTCGATCTGGTGGGGGTCGGACGATCGCTGCTCCAGGACCCCAACTGGGCAAGCAAGGCACGTCTTGGGCATGCTTTCGAGCCATTTGCCAACGAGTCGTTGAACATTCTGACTTGAGTTTACGTGACGGGCGTTTCGCTACTGCGGCGGCGTGCTCCCACTTTCCGAATGATCCGATCCAATGCAACGAGTGAAATAATGACTGCGAAAGAAAACCTGGAGGGGTTGGCCCGTCCTACGCACGAAGAAGCAGAGGCGGCAGTACGCACCTAGCTCCGTTGGGCGGGAGATGATCCTGACCGTGAGGGGTTGCTCGATACTCCGCGGCGGGTGGTCAAATCCTACGGTGAGTTTTTTGCGGGTTACAAGGACGATCCGCGGGAGATCCTGTCCCGTACTTTCGAAGAGGTGGAAGGTTACGACGAGATGATCGTACTCACCGACATCCGTTTCGAAAGCCATTGTGAGCACCATATGGTGCCGATTATCGGCAAGGTTCACGTCGCCTATCTTCCGGACAGGCGGGTGGTGGGTATTTCCAAGCTTGCCCGGCTGGTCGAGGTCTATGCCAAGCGATTACAGATTCAAGAAAAGATGACCGTGCAAATCGCCGATACGCTCAGCGACGTATTGCAGCCTCTGGGCGTTGCCGTGGTCATCGAGGCCTCGCACCAATGCATGACGACGCGTGGCGTACATAAGGCTGGCGTGTCGATGATCACTAGCCGGATGGTCGGAGCGTTCCGAGATAATGGCGAAACCCGCCGTGAACTGCTGTCGATTGTCGGGCTGGCCGCGCACCCGCGGTTCGCCAATAGCTAAGCCGGAGTGTGCGATGTCAATTTTCCCCTTGAGTGGCAAAGCATTCCTGGTGACCGGTGGTGCCAAGCGCATAGGCGCGGCCATCGTCAAAGCCCTGCATGGGGCGGGAGCCTCGAGCATTTTGCACTACCGTGACAGCGCTCAGGAGGCTACTGATTTGGCGCTGAGCCTGTGCTGGAATCGTCCCGACTCGATCAAGCTGATACGCGCTGACTTGCTTGATAGTGCCGCGCTGGCGACGTTGGTTGAGTCAGCTGCCCAAGCCTTCGGGCGCCTGGATGGCCTGGTCAACAATGCTTCAAGCTTTTACCCGACGCCTTTGGGCCAGATCGATGCAAATGCGTGGGATGACTTGGTCGGAAGTAATCTCAAGGCGCCTCTGTTTCTCTCCCAGGCCGCCTGGCCACATCTGAAGGAAAGCGGGGGCGCGATTGTCAATATTGTCGACATCAACGCCGAGCGGCCGCTGGCAGGGTTCTCTACCTATTGCGCAGCCAAGGCTGGCCTGCTTTGTCTGACGCGCGCGTTGGCCACCGAAATGGGGCCGCAGGTACGGGTCAACGGCGTTTCGCCGGGGGCCATCGAGTGGCCATCGGACAACTTGTTCGACGCACAGGTAAAGGCGCACATGATTGAGGCTACGCCGCTTAAGCGCATCGGCGATCCAACCGATATCGCGCGCACGGTGCTGTTCCTGTTAGCCGACGCACCCTACATCACTGGACAAATACTGGCGGTAGACGGAGGAAGGTCGGCCCATCTCTGACACCGTAGTGTAGGTGCAAACCTGATTGTTCAACGCCGTTGAAAGGTGTTTTGAGGAACGTGCGGATTATCGTGGGAAAGAGGCGCACTACTATGGGCCCAGCCATTGCCCACTTGATGTTGTTCTGGCGGGTTTCCACGTATCCCAGAAAGGGACGAGATAATGAGTACTGCCGCTCCTGCCTCGAATCAGCTACGCATGCGCGAGCTCAACGTTTCCAACCACCTTCTCGATGATCGAGCGGCACTGGATGCCGCTTGGGAGCGCGATGGCTATCTATTCTTTCGTGACGTGCTGGACCAGGGAGCGGTCGCTCGCCTTCGCGGCGTCTACATGAGCGAGCTGGATCGATTGGGGGTGGTCAATAAGGACGATCCGCAGGCGCTATACAATGGCAAGAGCCTGGATAATTTCCCGTTTCGAATGGAGCCTTTGGTCGAGCGGGATAGCTGGCGCCCGGTTGTTTCAGAACCGCGGATCTCTGAGTTTTTCCAACGCTTGTTGGATGACCAGCCGTTCTGGATTCCGACGGTAGAGTACCGGGCGACACCGCCTACTCAGGAGCGTAACCCCAGTCGAATGGATTACCTGCATCAGGACGGTTTTTACAACGTGGGTATTCCTTTCAGGATCTGCTGGATTCCCTTGTCGGTGATTGACGATGCGGTGGGTGGGTTGGCGCTTGCGGAGGGCCTGCACACCGGCCCGTACTTGCACGACGTGAGCAAGCCACCCTTGTTTCCCATTCCCAATGATGCCGTGCCTGATGGTGCTTGGTGTCGGGCTACCTACCGTCCAGGTGATGTGTTGCTGATGCACATCAACACACCGCACAGCGGCCTTGCCAACTATTCGGATCGGTTCCGTCTGTCGATGGACATTCGCTTGATGGGCGCTTCGGGTCATACCCCGATCATTGGCACATTGACCGCGTTATCTTCCTCCTCGGTAAGTGTCATCGGTGATGACGGCCGCACAGGGAAGTTTACTGTCGATGCCGACACCTATTGCCGTGGCATCGATGGCAAGAAAGTGCCGCTGGAGGAAATCCCTCAACGGATGAAAGCAGGGGACCGCGTCATTGTCGCCTTCGTTGGTGAGCGGTCCACTCTGATCCGTCCACCGCACTGAGGATTGGCCGATGCCTACACCTACCATTTTCAACCAGCGCCTGGCTGGCAAGGTTGCCCTGGTGACCGGAGCGGGCTCGCAAGGGACTGGCTTCGGAACGGGAAAGGCCATTGCGTACCTGTTCGCTCGGGAGGGCGCCAAGGTGTGCCTGGTCGACCAACACGTCGAACGCGCCGAAGAAACCCTCGCCATGATTCAAGAAGCGGGTTGTGAAGCCTTTATCAGTGCGGGGGACGTGACGCGCGACGAGGATTGTTTGCGATTTGTCAGTCAGACCGTGGAGCGCTACGGCGCTTTACATATCCTGGTCAACAACGTTGGGATGGCTACCGGTGCGCAAGGCTTCGAACAGCATCCCATCGAACTATGGCACCGGGTAATGGATGTCAATCTGAAAAGTGTTTTTCTGATGTGCCGCCATGCACTCCCACAGTTGACGGCTTATCCCGGTTCGGCTGTGGTGAATATTGCCTCGACTGCCGGTTTGCAAGGCAACGGTTCGGTGGCCTACGGGCCATCGAAGGCGGCGATGGTCCAGCTCACCCGTGAACTGGCGGTGATGTATGGACGTCAGGGGTTACGTGCCAATACGGTTGCCCCCGGGCATATCTTTACGCCGCTGGTGGACGGCTTTGTCAACGAAGACATGCGCCTCAGACGCCAAAAAATCGCCCCCTTGAACATCGAAGGCGATGCTTGGGATGTTGCCGCTGCCACCCTGTTTCTGGCCAGTGACGAAGCACGCTTTATCACCGGCACCTGTTTGCCAGTGGATGGCGGGGTGACTGAAGTTGCGCCGTTGACGGCATATGCGATGGTTCAGGCCTGAGTTCAGCAGCGGACTTGCAATCAAGCCGCACGACCTACGGAGATCGTACTCATGAATGACAATTGGCAAGCCGGACACGAACTGATGGTCAAGATGATGGGGCCTGAGTTCGCCAAGGCCAGCGAGGCCAATGCCGAGTCCGGGGCCTTTGCGGCTGATGTTGCGCGTATGGCTATCGAACATGCTGTTGGTGGCGTTTGGGCCCGTCCGGGTTTGGCGTTGAAATACCGTAGGGCGGTTGTGATAGGTGCATTGATCGCCCAGCACCAACCCGATGAGCTGAAAAATCACCTGCGTTTCGGGTTGAACAACGGCCTGACGGTATTGGAGATCCAAGAGATCATTATCCAGACATTGCCCTACGTTGGCTTCCCGGCAGTTTCCAGCGCACTGGGTGCCACGATCGAAGTACTGCGCGAGCGCGGGCTGGATGATCAGGTACTCAAAGCGAATGAGACCGGCCTGTTGTAAACGATACTCGCCAGGCACCGGTAAAGGGTGTCTGGTTGAACGCACGTCTCATCACATTTGCCCGGTGGTTTGTTGCGCGAACGCCTCATCAACGGTTTCATGCAGGGTACGTAGCAACCTTGCCAGATCGGCTCGGTCCTCGGGCTTGAGACTTTGAATCGCGGCGAACTCGGGACCGTAATCCCGATTGACTAGAATGTGTTCCTGCAATTGATGCCCCTTTTGACTCAAGGTCACGAGACTGACCCGACGGTCCTGTTCACAGGCAATGCGTGTCACGAGCGCCTGCGCTTCCAGACTGTCGAGTAGACCGGTGATGCCTCCTTTACTGACTCCCAGTCGTCGCTGCAGCTTCGAGGGTGTCGAGGTGTGGTGCGCAGAGACGGTAAGCGCATCCAGCAACAGCAGTTCACCTCCCAGCAGTCCATTCCTGCTGGCGACTTCCTTGAGATTGCGCTCCAGGTATCGCCCAAGGTGCAGCATGCGATGCGTGATCGAGTAGGCCTGCGCATCCTGCCCTGGCCATTCATCGGCCCACTGTAGCGCATCCCGCTCAATCTCATTGGCAAGCATGGATACGTTCCGTTTGCCATCGACGGACGATTCAACCTCGTGACTCGGATGCAGCGCCAGCAGATACCGTTGTAGTGCATCCAACGCCTCTGGCTTGGCTTGGTAGATACGACGCTGACCCTCTCGCCGCTCACGAACCATGCCGGCTTCGCGCAGCACTTTCAGGTGCTGGGAAATAGATGACTGGCTGATGCCGAGCGTCTGAGTCAGTTCACCGACGGAGCAGGGCGCGTCGAGCAACCGTTCGTAAAGCGATCGGCGACTGCTGTCGTTGAGGGCGGCGAGAATGAGCGGGAATGACATGCAAAGCATCCATGGCGAGACTGGGCGTCGATCACGGTGATTTTTATTACGCTCGCGCCTTGATTGCAAGAAATTGCCGCCGTGAGAGCCTGGTGTTTTCGATAATTGATTCAAAAGTAAATTTGTTTTTCGAGCGCTGTGACCTAGGCTTGAAACCTACTCGCGTTTGCTGGGTATAAGAGGTTCGTTTTAGGCGTATTTAATCGAATTTTTTGCTTGTAAAATTGGCTGATTTACGATTAAAAGGAGGTGAGTCATCGCCGTTTAATATTAGATAAATCTAATATATTTAGCGTTTGATGTTCTCGGCTGACAGAAAATCCTGAAAAAAATAATAAACATGGGATGGAACAATCGATGAAGAAGCAGCGTGTTATCAAATCAGCAATCGGGAGGGGGAGACCGCGACTGAAGCTGTTCACGGGGGTTAGCCTGGTGTTGACTTGCTGCCAGGCCCAGGCGTTCAGTTTCGACATGGGGGACTCTGATTTCACTGCTCGGTGGGACAACACGTTGCGCTACAACGTGGGCATGCGAGCGCAGAAGCAAGATGGCTTGGTCAATCGTGCTGGCGGGGGATCTTACGATCAAAGCAATGCACAGTTCGACAGGCGGGATTTAGTCACCAACCGCCTCGATTTGCTCAGTGAGTTCGACTTGCGCTATCAGCAGAACTACGGGATGCGGATTAGTGCCGCCGCCTGGTACGACGCTGCCTACAGCGGCAACGCCGCTCGTACCCCCGCGACCAATTACTCTGACTATCACTACAGTTCGACGGTCAAGCGCTTTTATCGTGGACCGTCCGGTGAAATCCTTGACGCTTATGTCTTTGGTACCTTTGATGTGATCGGGCGCCAGGCCGACGTGCGACTCGGACAGCATTCAGTGATTTGGCGGGAAGGCCTGTTTGGAAACACCAACGCCATTTCGTATGCCCAGTCGCCCAACGATTCGCGTAAAGCCACAGCCAATCCGGGGGCGTCAGCCAAGGAAACCGCATTACCTGTCAGCCAGCTCTCCACTATTTTGCTGGCCAGCGATGAAGTCAGCGTGGCCGCGCAATACACGTTTGACTGGAAACCAAACCGTATCCCTGAGGGCGGAACCTATTTCGCCGGTGCCGACAATATTCTGGAAGGACCTGATATCTGGGGTTACACCGGCACCGGCGCTCCCATCTACCGTGGCAAGGATATCGAAGGTCATAGCGGCGACTACGGGCTACTCCTGCGTTGGCGCCCTGATTGGTTCGACGGCACTCTTGGTGTGGTGTATCGCAACTTCGACGAAAAGTCGGCCTGGGTGTCGCAAGCCGATTCACTGGGTGTGCGCCATGCGGTCTATGCCGAAGACGTGGACCTGTATGGGCTGACGCTGAGTACGGTGTTGGGAGGTGTCTCAATAGGCGCAGAGCTGTCTTATCGGGAAAACATGCCACTGAACTCATCCGGCACGGTGACCCGTGGTAGTCGGCTTGAAGGTGCCAAGGGCTCAACGGTACATGGCCTGGTCAACGGGGTCATGACGTTTGGCGACAATCTGCTCTCCGATTCTGCGTCGCTCTCCGGTGAGTTGAACTGGAGCCACCTGGATAAGGTGACCTCCAACCCGCAGGCATATCGGGCCAAAAGCTACAACGCCGGATGTGCGGCGGGCGGCAAGATGCTCGGTTGCTCAGATGACGATTTCTTCGGCGCGTCCCTGGCGTTCACGCCGGTTTGGGTTCAAGTATTCCCCAGTATCGATCTGAGTACGCCGATGTTCATCTCGCGAAATCTCAGCGGGAACGCGCCGACTAATGGCGGCGGCAGCGAAGGTTTCACGACCTACAAGGTTGGTGTTTCCGCTGATGCCTATGCGCGTCATAAATTCGACCTCGCCTACACCTGGTACACGCAGAAGACTGACTCCGATCGCGGCTTGATTCTCGGCGCTCCCTACAAGGACAAAGCCGTTCTTTCTCTGACCTATCAGACTACTTACTGAGCCTGGCTACGGGAGTCTCACATGAAATCTTGTACGTTGTTGTTGGCATTTTTGGGCAGCGCGATGGCGTTACCTGCTGTCCAGGCGGGAGTCTCGGCTGAGGAAAGCGCTAAGCTTGGGCAGTCGCTGACCGTGTTCGGCGCCGAAAAAGCCGGAAACGCCGACGGCTCCATTCCTGCCTATACCGGTGGCTTGCCTGTGACCACAAATCCATCCGGTTTCAAAAGAGACAGCGGAAAATGGATCAGTCCCTTTGCACAGGAGAAACCGCTGTATTCGATCACGGGTAAAAACCTGGCGCAGCACGTGGACAAACTCTCAGAGGCATCCAAGGCGCTGCTTGAGCGCTACCCCAGCTACCGCATTGACGTTTACCCGACTCACCGTACCACCCGTTACCCGCAGTACATTCTCGACAAAACCCTGAAAAACGCGACTCAAGCCAGCCTGGCGAAAGAGGGACTGGCAGTGAAGGGGGCAATCGGCGGTATACCGTTTCCCATTCCAAAGAGTGGGTACGAGGTGATGTGGAATCACATGGCGCGGTACAGCGGAGTGGCCGCTGAGTATCACATGCGAAACTTTTATGTGGACAACACCGGAAAGTTGGTCAACTCCGGAGAGATTCGACTCTCGTCGAGCTATCCCTTCCACAATCCTGAAGCCACTGCCGAAACGATCAAAAAAGACGACGCTTATATTTTCCGCCAAGCCTACAACTTTACCGGGCCTGCACGCAGTGTCGGCGATGCGACCACTTACTTCGACGCCATTGATATGGAGGCCATGCCGCGACGGGCCTATACCTATTCGGCCAGCACACGTCGGGTTCGATTGGGTCCGGACATCGCCTATGACACACCGATTGCGTCACAAGGTGGAGTCACCACGTATGACGATGCCAACCTCTACAGCAATAAGATGGACCGGTTCGATTTCAAATTGGTGGGCAAGCGCGAAATGCTCATCCCCTACAGCATCTATGACTTGTCGTTTCAAGTGAAGTCGGACAAATCGCTGACCCAAAATCATGTCAATCCTGATGTTGTACGGTGGGAGTTGCACCGCGTTTGGGTGGTCGAGGCGACGCTCAAGCCAGGTTTTCGGCACCTGTACAGCAAGCGGCGCTTTTACCTGGATGAGGACTGGAGCGGCGCGGGCATGAGTGATGAGTACGATGGTGCCGGCAAGCTGTACAAGGGCTTGTTTCAGGGCATGACTCAGCTCTATGACAAGGAGATCCCTCTGGCGCAGACCTACTGGGCCTACGACCTTTCCAGCGGCGTTTATTCGTTTTCGCAGCACATGGCGGATTTGGAGCTGGGCTGGCGGGTGGGGGACAAACCACAACCCAACCGCGTGTTCACGCCTGAAGCGCTGCAGAACCGAAGCGGTCGATAGGCCGACGATTCAACGCCCATCACGGTCGCACTCGCGGCCGGGATCGCTGGAGAGTGTTTTCATGAGCCGTTCATGTTTTTTACGTTACGTGGCTGTTTGGGCCGCGGTGCTTGGCTGTGGCTGTGTGAGCGCTGCCTCGCAATCGTTTACTGACCCGCTTGATCAGGTTGCCGCGTCAACGAGTAAGGCCGCGATGGCACCTTTGATGGCGGTCGCTCGCTTGCCCAACGGACGTTTGGTTGCGGCAGGGCGCCGAGGCATCATTGTTTACACCGATGAAAGTCAGGCGTGGCAACAGGCCCAGGTTCCGGCAGCGGTGGACCTGGTTGCGCTCAGTTTTATCGATGACGATCAGGGTTGGGCGGTAGGGCACGGTGGCATTGTTCTCAACACCGCCGATGGTGGCAGAAGCTGGCGCAAGCAGATTGACGGGCGGCAGATTGTCGACCTGCTGATTGATCACTACCAGGCCCTGGCACAGAGCGGTGACGAGAAAGCGCAGGCGTCGTTGCTCGATGCTCAAGGCCTGAAAGAGAGCGGGCCCGGTTGGCCTTTGCTGGATGTGTGGTTTGCCGATGCGCGCCAAGGGTATGTCGTGGGTGCCTATAACCTGGCGTTGCGCACCGATGATGGTGGGCAGCATTGGACAGTGATCAGTGACCAGCTCGACAATCCTCTAGGCATGCACCTGACATCGATTCATGCAGTGGACGGCGAGTTGTTCATTACCGGTGAGCAAGGGTTGTTGCTGCGGCGCCAGGGTGATCGCTTCGTCGCCGTCAGCACGCCGTACACCGGAACCTTTTTTGGCCTGCTGGCCCGGCCTGGTCTTCTTCTCGCCTACGGACTGCGTGGCAACGCGTTCATCAGCCACGATTCGGGCGACAGTTGGCAGACGGTCCAGACAGGAACTCAGAGTACGTTGACCGCGGGCGCGGTTCTCAACGACAGGAGCCTGGTGCTGGCGAGTTTGAGCGGGGAAGTGCTGCTGAGTCGAGACGACGGGATGAATTTCAAACCTATTCGCACGGACCAACCGATGCCGTTTTATGGCGTTAGCCGCGATACCGATCAGGGGCTTGTGCTGGTGGGCGCGCGGGGCGTCCAGCGCCAGGCATTGAACGTGGAAATCTCCAGGGAGCGTCTCGATGCAGCTGCAATCTGACACGCACGTACCCAGCAGCGAGGGTGATCTGGGACATTTTGATGCTCGCTCAGGGAATCTGGTTGAGCGCCTGATCTTCAATCACCGGGGCTGGATCGTATTCGCCTGCCTGCTGGTGACTATTGGCCTTGGGTATTTGGCAACCGGTTTGAAGGTCAATGCCAGTTTTGAAAAACTGCTGCCGGTCGGGCATCCCTATATCCAGAACTATCTGGCCAACAAGGACGAACTTAAAGGCCTGGGCAACAGTTTGCGCGTTGTGGTTGAAAACACCGAAGGCGACATATACGACCCGCAATATCTGGAAGCCTTGCGGCAGGTCAATGACAGTTTATTTTTGATTCCCGGGATCAATCGACCGTCGGTGAAATCGATCTGGATGCCGGTGGTGCGCTGGATCGAGGTGACTGAAGAAGGATTTCGCGGCGGGCCCGTGATGCCGGATACCTATTCAGGCGATCAGGCATCGATTGACCGTTTGCGCGAGAACATAGGCCGGGCAGGTCTGGTTGGGGATCTGGTCGCCAGCGATTTTCGTTCGAGCATGATCGTTGCGCCATTGCTCGATCGTTATGCCGACACCGGCCAACCGATTGACTATGGCGCTCTGGGCAAGCAACTGGAGGAGCAGGTTCGTAGCAAAGCTGCTACCGCGCTACCGGACCACCCTGACAAAATTCGAGTTCATGTGGTGGGCTTTGGCAAGTTGGTAGGTGATTTGATCGAAGGCCTCTACCAGGTCATGGCGTACTTCGCCGTTGCGGCGGTCATTGTTGCTGCAATCATCTTCAGTTACACCCGCTGCGTAATCAGTACCGTTCTCGTGCTGGGGTGTTCTCTGGCGGCGGTGGTTTGGCAACTGGGACTGATCAGCTTGCTTGGTTTTGAACTTGACCCGTCCTCGATTCTCGTGCCGTTTCTTGTGTTTGCCATCGGCGTGTCCCACGGCGCCCAAAAGATGAATGGCATCACTCAGGATATCGGTCGCGGTGTCCATCGTTACATTGCGGCACGCTTCACTTTTCGCCGATTGTTTCTGGCTGGGATGACTGCTCTGTTAGCCGATGTCGTGGGCTTCGCCGTGTTGATGGTTATCGACATCCCGGTCATCCGCGAACTGGCGCTCACCGCCAGTCTGGGGGTGGGTGTGTTGCTGTTCACTAACCTGATCCTGCTGCCGATTCTGCTGTCGTTTACCGGCGTCAGTGCCAAGGCTGCGCGGCGCAGTGTTTCGCCAGGTCAGCCGCGGACAAAAGGTGTGGTTTGCGCATGGTCGGTACTGGAACGCTTCACTGATACCCGCTGGGCAGTTGCAGCCATCATTGTTGCTTTGGTATTGGCCGTGTCGGGTTTTTGGGTCAGCCTGCACTTGCAGGTGGGGGACCTGGACGACGGAGCCCCGGAGTTGCGCGCTGATTCCCGGTACACCCGCGACAACGCTTACATCACTCAGTATTACGGCCAGTCCAGCGACCAGTTCGCGGTCATGGTCAAGACCCCGCCCAATGGCTGTGAAAAGCGCGAAACCATCGTCGAGATCGACCGCCTGGATTGGACGCTGCGTCAGGTCCCAGGTGTCCAGGGTACTGTGTCGTTGGCCGACGGCGTGGCCCGCCTGACTTCGGCACTGTTCGAAGCTTCGCCCAAATGGATCACCATCAGTCCGAACCAGGCGCTGGTCAACACCGCGGTACTGCGCGCTCAGGATGCCAATCCTGCGTTGGCCAACGCAGACTGCTCTATCGTGCCGGTGATTGCGTACCTTTCGGATCACAAGGCAGCAACCCTCGATCGGGTACTCAAGACAACCGAGCTTTTTGCCGCTGAGCATAATGGGGAACTGCGTCAGTTCCTGCCTGTTGCCGGTTCGGCGGGCGTTGCTGCGGTGACCAACATTGTCGTTCGTGAGGCTAACCGCACCATGTTGGTTTATGTGTACCTCGCGGTCAGCGTGTTGTGTTGGATAACCTTCCGAAGTTGGCGTGCAGTGCTTATCGCGGTGCTGCCATTGATGCTCACCTCGATTCTCTGCGAAGCGTTGATGGTCGTACTCGGCATTGGCGTCAAGGTGGCTACCTTGCCGGTCATAGCGCTGGGTGTAGGGATTGGCGTGGACTACGCGTTGTACTTGCTCAGTATCCAACTGAACTTGATGCGCCGAGGTGTGCCATTGCGCGAGGCGTACAGTCAGGCGTTGAATTTCACTGGCAAAGTCGTAGCGCTGGTAGGGCTGACACTGGCGGCCGGCGTCATGACCTGGGCGTTTTCACCGATCAAGTTTCAGGCTGACATGGGCATCCTGCTGACGTTCATGTTTCTCTGGAACATGGTGGGAGCGCTCATCCTGATTCCCGCTCTTTCCCGATTTCTACTGCCGAGGCAGCCTTGATGAAACCCGAGTCGCTGCCCACCGGGCATGTTTTCCCCAAGCCAGCTGTGGCTTGGTACATCGTCGTTGTGCTGTTCATTCTGTATTGGTTGTCGCTTTTGGATCGCTTGCTGATTTCGTTACTGGTGGCCCCGATTCGCCGGGATCTGGGTATCAGCGATTTTGAGCTTTCATTGTTGCAAGGTTTCGCATTCGGTCTGTTCTACGCAGTCTGCGGTTTGCCGTTGGGCTGGCTGGTGGACAGGTTTAGCAGACGCTGGGTGATTTTTGCCGGCGTTACAGTCTGGACCGTCGCCACGGCGTTTTGCGGGGTTGCGCAGAATTATTGGCAACTGTTCCTCGCGCGTATTGGGGTCGGAGCGGGGGAGGCTGCATTAAGCCCTGCAGCCTATTCGTTACTGGCTGACAGTTTCGAACCCCATCGCTTGACCACTGCCATGACGGTCTACTCGATGGGATCTCTGTTCGGTACGGGTATGGCTTACCTACTCGGCGGACTCATCGTGGGGTTGGTGGCCGAGCATGAGAGTGTGTTGCTGCCCATACTGGGCGAGGTCCGCTCCTGGCAACTGGTGTTCCTCGTCATCGGCTTGCCGGGAATACTTATTGGCCTACTGGTGTTCACGTTCAAGGAGCCGCCACGTCAGGTGCAACTGTCCCACATCGCGGTTCAGGCACACGGTGAAGGGGCGATGCGTGAAGTGTTTGTCCATATGCGGGAGCATCTGCGATTTTTCCTCTGCCATCACGCCGGCTTTACCATTGCCTGCATGGCCGTGACCGGACTCGCCCTCTGGGCGCCAACCTACCTGAGTCGCAGCTTCGCCTGGAAACCCGCGGAGATCGGGCTCTGGTTGGGCATGGTCGGTACTGCCAGCGGGATCATTGGCGCGTTGTTGTCCGGGCAATGGATGGATCGTTGCTACGCACGTGGACAACACGATGCGCACATGCGCTGGTACGCCATCAGTTGCATGATCAGTTGCCCTATCGTAGTGGTGGGGGTGCTGTGGAATAATCCTTGGGTGTTCCTGGCGGCGTTTGCCATGGCGCAAATACTTGTCAGCCCAATGATGGGGATAGCGGCGGCAGCGTTGCAGAGTGCTTCGCCTGCGCAGCTTCGAGGCCGGCTGTCATCGATTTATTTGTTCGTCATGATCCTGCTGGGCATTGGTTTAGGCCCGACGCTGGTGGCGGCGTTTACTGATTTCATTTTCCATGATGACGCCAAGTTGGGTTACTCCCTTGCATTGTTGTTTGCCGTTGCTTGCCCGATAGCCAGCATTATCCTGCTGACGGGCATGCCCTCGATGCGTCGGGCTGTTGATAGCCTGAGGTGATACTTGATCACCTCATCATTACTGTGGATCAGAGGAATGTCGGTCGCTTAAGGTCCGACAGAGGTGTTCTTCGCGGTGGAGTGACTATTTCACCGTCAGCGGGATAGTGCTCAAGCAGGAAGTCCACGAAGGCATGTACTTTTCGTGAATCTCGACGGCCTTGCGGGTAGAGAATCTCAAGGGCAGGTGCCCGTGATGTCCATTTCTCCAAGACCTGTTGTAAGTAACCGGCACGCAACAGATCGTTCAAGTGAAACGCCATCCCCTGAACGATGCCCAGACCGTTCAATGCAGCTTCGATACGGGTGTTGCCCTGAGTGATCGAAAGTCCTCCACTGACTTGTATGTTTGTCTGTGAACCATCGTGCTCGAAGCTCCAGGGCAGCAGCCTTCCTGTTCGCGCAACCAGGTAGTTGATGCACTCATGCTGGGGCAGATCGTCCGGAGTCAACGGGATGCCTCGATCCTTCAGATACTGAGGTGACGCGACAGTCAGCAGCGCCGAATATCCCAGTGGTCGAGCAATCATTCCCGAGTCACGCAATGGGCCGAGTCGAATCATCACGTCGTATTGAATTTCGACGGATTCGTTGATTTGTTCGGAGTCGGAAAAGTCCAATTGGATATCGGGATACCGGCGGCGAAATTCTGGAAGCAATGGCATGATCAGGTACTGGGCAATGGTACTCGGGACGTCCAGATGCAGGCGCCCACTTGGCTGCCCCCCCGTGCCCGCAAGTAGCGACTCCATGGCCGTGATTTCGTCATGAATCTGCTGGCAGTGCGCGTGGTACAGCAAACCCTCGTCAGTCAAGCTGAACCGTCGAGTTGTGCGGTTCAGCAAGCGCACCCCGAGTTCCGCCTCAAGGTTACTCAGATGTGTGGAAACCATCGAAGGAGACAGACTCAGAGCGGCTGCTGCAGCGCTTAAACTTCCCCGTTCGATAACGGCTAAAAACACTTCCATGCTGCGCAATTTATCCATACGGCTACCCGGCAATTCGTCAATGTCATTGAAAGATTATTCAATTTACTCGGGGCTATCCAGAAGCGGAGCTTGCCTGCTTACGCACGTACTGGCGCGCAACCCTGAGCATCGCTTTTATCCAACGCGCAGTGGCTTTTCGCGTGTTGGCGTGTAATAGGCTTTTTTGTACGACGATCCTCTTGCTCCCGTTCAGCACCATGACTATAGTGAACGCCATTCTTATATGTGAACAGCGTTCGGGCTGGTTGGGCTGAAAGAATCAGGAAGCGAGCTGGTTGGGGTTCTGAGTCCTCCCGTACAGGGACGAATTCGTACAGCGACAATAGCAATAGGAAAATAATAATGATTGCCAGGCTCTCTATCGAAGATTTCGACGATCCGGACTTCAATCCGTTCATGGAGGACGCTCTGGTCTTCGGCGACCATATTGATCCTTACGCGAAGCTGGCCCAGATGCGTCAGCAGGCGCCCGTTCACAAAGTTGAATACCGGCAGATGATGGGGCTTTATCCCGATATCACCATGCCCGCCGATGCACAGCATTATTGTGTGTTCGGCTATGACGAAGTCGCTCAGGTGTTGGGTGACCCGGCCACCTTTAGTAACCACGCCTACGAATACAATATCGGCATTAGTTTCGGCCACAGCATCTCGACGATGGATGCCCCGGAGCATCCACGCGTCCGTCGAATCTTTCAGAAAGCCTTCTTGCCCCAAACCGTCGCGGCGTGGGGTGAAACCCTGGTCGATCCAGTGTTGCACGAGTTGATGAGCAAGTTTGTGGGCCGAGGCGAAGCGGATCTGGTGCAGGAATTCACACTGCACTATCCCTTTCACATCATCTATCGCCAGTTGGCGCTGCCGCCTGAAGACGTGAGCGTTTTCCATAAGCTGGCGATTGCACAAACGGTCGTCGCCGTCGATATCGAACACGGCACCGAAGCGTCTCGTAAACTCGGCGAGTATTTCAGCCTGCTGGTCGCAGAGCGTCGAGCTCATCCTGGGGACGATCTCATCAGCTCACTGGCCCTGGCCGAGGTTGATGGCGAGCGGTTGCCGGAGAACATTCTGATCTCCTTCTTGCGCCAATTGGTCAATGCCGCAGGTGATACCACTTATCGTGCTACCAGTGTGCTGCTCACCGGACTTTTGAATAACCCCGAGCAACTTGAAGCGATTCGCCAGGATCGCTCTTTGATTCCCCAAGCTATCGAGGAAGCTCTGCGCTGGGATGGCCCGGTATTGATGCAAAGTCGATTCGCCCGTCAAGCCGTGTCGTTGGGCGGGGTCGACATTCCAGCTGGTTCGTTTATCGATGTAGTCGCGGGGTCCGCCAACCGGGACGAGCGCAAATTTCCCGATCCGAACACCTTTGACATCTTTCGCAAGCCTCAGCATCGGCATTTTTCTTTCGCGTTTGGCCCCCATGTGTGCATCGGTCAGCACTTGGCCAGGGTCGAGATGACCCGGGCACTTTCGGCGATTCTTGATGGCATGCCAAATCTGCGTCTTGACCCCGACAAACCGGCTCCGCAGATACGGGGAACGATGATGCGCGTGCCTCACTCGATCCACGTGAAGTTCGGCTGACCGCTATAAGAGGTGACGATGATGAATCAGGTGATGATCCCACAGGCACAGGCGATTGTGCAGAAGGCGCTGGACTTTGCTACGGGGGAAGGCGGGGAAAGTGGCGTTCAGGTCGCAGCGTACCTCGACGGGAAACTGGTGATTGACGCCTGGAGCGGGATCGTCGATCCCGCGGACCCGCGCCCGGTTAACGGCGACACGTTATTCAATGTCTACTCGGTGACCAAAGCAGTAGCCGCCACTGCGTTGCATATCCTTGCAGATCGGTGGCAAATCGAATATGAGGCGCCCGTGAGCCGTTACTGGCCCGAATATGCGGCAAACGGTAAAGAGCGCACGACAGTGCGAGATGTACTCACCCATCGTGCAGGCATTCCGCAAATGCCTGCGGACATGACGCCTGAGCGAATGTGCGACTGGGCCTGGATGACCCAGGCCATTGCTGATCTGCACCCTCTCGCCGAGCCAGGAACCAAAACGCTGTACATGTCGATGACATTTGGATGGGTCGTCGGTGAACTGGTGCGTCGTGCAGATATCAAGCATCGTTCACTGGGTCAGTTCGTGCGTGAGGAAATCTCAGAGCCATTGGGCATCAGTGACCTTTGGATCGGGCTTCCCGACGCGGCGGTGCCACGAGTGGCCAAACAGGTCAACGCAATGGTTCCTGTGCCTGCCGAATATCTCCCGCCCTTGTTTACGGCGTCCATGCCGGACGCGGTGGCATTGGTTCCACCAGTATTCGAGCGGACTGATGTCCGCCGCGCGGAAATCGCCGGGGTAGGGGGGATTTTCAGCGCGCGATCTGAGGCGAGGTTCTGGGCATTCCTGGCCAACGGCGGCGAGCTGGACGGTGTACGCCTGCTGTCCAAAGAACTGGTTGCGACCTTCAATACACCTCGGGCCAACAGCGATGAACCGGACTCGGTGATGTTCGGATTCCCGATACCGATTACCGTGGGTGGTTTCTGGTTTGGTGGTGATTACCCGCCCGTAACCTGCGTTCAGAACCCTCGCGCCATCTGCCACCCCGGACAGGGTAATTCAATCGGTTGGGCTGATCCCGATTTGAATCTGGCAGTCGCTATTTGCCACAACAAATTGTTCAACCCATCAACGCCAGAACAGGACCCGTTGTTGCCTATCGCTCTGGCAGTGCGTCAGGCGCTGGGGGTGTAACGCCAGCTATTGCATCAGGCGCAAATCCCTTGCGCGAGAGCGGTTTTTCATCTGAGATAGCCAGGGGCAACATCGGTTATGAGTATCGATATCAAACATCTCCAAAGCTGGATAGGCCGTCAAGAAACGGTGGCAGACGAACTGACATTAACGCCGATGACGGCGCTTGCAGCGACGCTGGACCATGGCGATGGAGTTTTCCACTCGGGAGATCTGCTGCCAGAGTTATGGCATTGGCTTTATTTCCTGCCTGTAGCGCGGCAATCGAACATCGGCGAAGACGGACATCCGCGGCGAGGTGGCTTTCTGCCGCCGATTGAATTGCCCAGTCGTATGTGGGCGGGTGGACGATTGGAATTTATCCGCAATCCTCAAGCGGGCGATAGAGTCGAACGGATCACTACCATTGTGGATGTCAGCCACAAGAGCGGGCGCAGTGGCGAGTTGGTGTTTGTCACGCTGCAGCATGAAATTTGCGATGACAACGGGCTATTGATTCGCGAGGAGCAAGATCTGGGCTATCGCGATAATTTGAAGCCTGGGAGCCCATTGCCACCGGTGCCGTCCGGCCTGACACCTTTATGGACGCGAACCATCAATCCTGATCCCGTTCTCCTGTTCCGATACTCTGCGTTGACACTCAATGGGCATCGGATTCATTACGACCGGCCCTACGCTCAGGACGTCGAGGGTTACCCTGGGCTGGTGGTTCATGGCCCGCTTATCGCTACGTTGCTGGTCGATCTGTTTCATCATCACATGCCTGGCGACCGGATCAAGCATTTCAGTTTCCGGGCTTTGCGTGCGTTATACGACACGGCACCGTTTCGACTCTGCGGCGTTCCTGCAGAAGATGGCCGGGAAGTGCGTTTATGGGCCGAAGGGTCTGATGGCGGCGTATGCATGGAGGCCACAATCAAGTTGGTCTGAAGAAGAGGCCGTGCTGGACTTTCATTCATCTGTTTCAGGAAAAGAATTATGCGTTCCTATCTGTTTGTTCCTGGTAATCGTTCGGAGCGCTTTGCCAAGGCACTGGCGGCGGGTGCCGATGTGGTGATTATCGATCTTGAAGACGCCGTAGCGCAAACAGACAAGTCATCGGCTCGCGAACATGTAGCAGAGGCGGTGAACGCGGGCGCCCAAGTGTGTGTCCGGATTAACGCTTACGGTACACCTTGGTTCGAGCAGGATCTCGCACTGCTGGCCTCAATCAACGTCCTGAGCGTGATGCTGCCTAAAGCGGAATCGGTCGAACCCTTGCACGCATTGCGGGCCGTGACTCAGGTACCAGTGATTGCTTTGGTGGAGACGGCGCTGGGCGTTCATCAGGCATTGGAAGTTGCCCGCGGGCCAGGCGTGGAGCGGATTGCGTTCGGCTCGGTAGATTATCAGTTAGACATCAGCAGTGATGGCAGTGATGAGGCGCTCCTGTACGCACGCTCGCAGATTGTCGTGGCATCGCGAGTGGCGGGTATCGAAGGTCCGATAGATGGTGTCAGTGTGGCACTTGATGATGAGCAGGCACTCAGCCGGGAATCCTGCCGGAGCAGGGCGTTGGGGTTTGCTGGAAAGTTGTGTATTCATCCGCGTCAGGTGGCGGTGGTCAACCGGTGTTTCAGTCCGTCGGAGCGGGAGCTAGCCTGGGCTCATGAAGTGGTTCAGGCTTTTGAACAATCGGGTAACGGCGCGGTTTCAGTGCGTGGAGAGATGGTTGACCTGCCGGTTCTGCTCAAGGCAAAAAAAATCATCGCCCTGCTCAGCACTGTTTGAGTCGGGGGGAGTAACCCGATTGAGCTAAATCCCAATCGGATTATTCAATCAGTCAACTATGGCCCAACAGCCCAGACGCTTCGGTTGCTACGCGCACTAGCAGCTCACGCAACTCAGTAAGCTTGTGTTGCATGCGTTCTGCAGGTGCTGCAATAACCAGCGCGGCGGCTACCGTACCATCGGTGTGATAGACCGGAACGGCAATTCCAGCCGCTCCCTCGGTCAGCTCGCTGATGCTGATGGAAACACCGCTTTCACGAATTTCCTTGAGCTGTTTTTTCAGCGTGCCACGATCGGTTACGGTGCGCCAGGTCATGGCCTTGAGTTTGGCAGTCTTGAGGTAAACCTCCTGATTACGATCATCCTGGAAGGCAAGCAACAAGCGACCCGGTGCGGTGCAATGCAATGGCCGTGGAGCTCCTAGCGGCGAGACATAGCGAACCGGATTCTGAGAATCGATACCGTCTATGTGCGTCACCATTTGCGATTCCATGTCGATGACCGACAGGTACACACTTTCACCTGATTTGGCGGCCAGTTCTTCAAGGTACGGGCGCATCAGTTTGGGGAAGTTGCGAGTCGCGAGAATATCGCCCGCAAGACGGTAGATGAACGGGCCAAGGCGATAACGATTGCCACCGTGGCTCAAATAACCCTCGGCGACCAGCGGGCGTAGCAACGTCAGAAGACTGCTCTTGGGCGACTCGAGCATGTTGCTCAATTCGGCTAGGGACAGACCGTCGACGGACTTGGCCAGCGTTTCAAACAAACCCAGGATGCGCGTAACAGAACGCGGGCCTATGGATGGTTGGGGTTCAGCAGTATCCACATCGGGTTTCCTTTTCAAATTTTTCAAGCAATGCCTTAAGGTGGATGAGTCATCGCCCACTCTACGGTCTGGCTGCGTTCGTGCGTGCATCATATCAAATGCCGTTTATCAGCCTTCAAAAACTGAATCGGCTAAGTAATATGGGGATTTGTGGGTAGTTTATTCGATTTCTCACACCTCCATATAGTGCGATTTGTTCAATCTGGAAGGTTTTTTTTGGTTTTTCTGAACGCATAACTGAACAGAGCTCAGTTGGATTTTGCTAATGCGCGCTCCAGAATTGAGGGTTTGAGTGCCAAAACGGGCGTCGACCAACGAGGTTGTCGATATGACGGATAGGCTTGGGGGCCGACGGTTCAGTCAATACTGCCAGGAGTGTGCGAGGTCGATTTTTTCCAGAAGATGAGTGCTGAAGCATTTGTTTGGTCGAACGTGTGATCAGAGGCGGGCGCCCCGCAGCAGAGGCGCGGTTGAAGAAGAGGGCTATTTGTGGAAGGTACGATGGATGATGTCGAACTCGTCTGATAAAGAGCCAGGAATGTTAAAGCTGCGTGTGTCGGCAATTTGCTCGAAGTTGGCCGCTACTTCTTCGACGCTGGCAGGTTCAAGGCGCGGTCCGATCCAACCATCGGCTACGCCAATGAAGGCACGAGCGTAACGGCCTACCGAAGCAGAGTAAATCGCGTGAGTGCTTTGGCAGTTTTCGCTGGCAAGGTAAACGACCAACGGCGTGACGAACGTCGGCTCATAAGCATGACCCAACTGTTCGCCGAAGGCAGCGTACTGGGCCCCAAACGCTTCGAGTTGTTTGGGGTCCATGGCGGCTCCCATCCGACTATTGGCGGTTGGTAACAATGCGTTGCACAGCACCCCATGCTCTTTGCCCTCAAGCGAAAGTATGTTCATCAAACCAATCAACCCAGCCTTCGCGGTGCCATAGGCGGTTTGCTGGGCATTACCAAAAACGCCAGCGGCCGACGAGGCAAAAACCACTCTGCCGTAGCCCTGTTTTTTCATGATTTTATACGCTGGCTGCGTAACGTAAATTGCGCCCTTGAGGTGAACGTCGATAATCGAGTCGAGATCTTCGTCATTCAGGTCTTCAAACAAGGCATTGCGCAAATGACCAGCGTTATTGATGACGATATCGACTTTTCCAAAGGCATCCAGTGCAGCCTGGACAATGGCCTCGCCGCCCGCACGGGTGGCAACGGAGTCGTAGTTGGCCACTGCCTTGCCACCGGCTGAGCGGATTTCTTCAACCACTTGATCGGCCATTCTGTGGGAGCCACCTTTACCGTCAAAGCTGCCACCCAAGTCGTTGATAACCAGCGATGCGCCGCGCGCGGCGAGCTCCAAAGCGTAAGTCCGGCCAAGGCCGCCTCCAGAACCTGTGACAATAGCGACGCGCCCTTCGAAATCGACCTTGCTCATAAACCGACCCTCTACAGTGGTTGTTATTGGAGTTGCAGGCTTATTATTGAACGATGTTCGTATATATGTCTATGGTGATGTCTGAGCTTGGGGAGAACACTCGTTTCGCGCTCGGCGTGGCGTGTTGATGCCGGTATTGGCCCCTGACCCACCCAGCGTCGTAGAAAGTGGACGGCTATGAAGCGCAACTGGCCCGTAGTCCCGGCGTTCATGGTGGGTGGCAAGTGTCGAGCATTCAGGTCTGAGACGCCGGCAGACGAATGATCAGTCCGTCCAGTTCAGGGGTCATGTTGATTTGGCACGTGAGCCGGCTTCGGTCATCGACATTCATGGCGCAACTAAGCATGTCAACTTCGTAAGAGGCAGCAGCGGGCATGTGCTCGGCCCAGTCAGGCTCGACATACCCATGGCACGTTGCGCAGCTGCAACTTCCGCCACAGTCACCGAGAATTCCAGATATCTGGTTGTTTATGGCAACTTGCATGACCGATTGGCCGACTTCGGCTTGCACGGTTTGTTCGCTGCCGTCGTGCTGAATAAACGTAAGTGTTGGCATCTTTATAGTTCTCTCGCCAAGTGGGATCAAGAAGTCGGTAACAGGCTTTTCAGTGGCACGCTGGCGGCGGCCAGTTGCTCAGGTGCCAAGCGGATCTGTTCGGCAATGATGCGTTTGGCAAGCATGAATTCTGGAGGTCTATTGATCGTATCAGCGGCCAGCACAAGCCCGTCCTGCAGGTAGAAGGCACTAAACGAATCACTGTCCATTGAGCCGCGTATCACCAGTTGATCGTATCCTTGCGACAATCCAACCATTTTCAACTTCAGGTCATATTGATCGGACCAAAACCAGGGAACGACGTTATAGGGTTTGTGCTTGCCGCAGATCGCTGCCGCCGCGGTCCGCGCCTGCTCCAATGCGTTTGGCACGGATTCCAGGCGCAAGCGTCGACCCAGCGAAGCATTGGGATGGTTCGTGCAATCACCTGCCGCGTAAATATCCGGATCGCTGGTTTGCGCGTGATCGTTGACCAGGATTCCATTGTCGACCGCCAGTTCAGCTTCTTCCGCTAGTTCGGTGTTGGGAATCAGGCCAATCCCTACCACCACTAAATCCGCTGGTACCCGGGTGCCATCGGCACACAGTACAGCCGACACTGCATCGCCGGAACCATCCATTTCCAGACCACTGACCTGTACACCCGTCCGAATTTCGACGCCGGCTTCACGATGTTTGCGTTCGTAATAGGCTGAGAGTTCTGGAGCGGTGACCCGCGCCAATACTCTGGGAAAAGCTTCCAGCACAGTCACTTTGAGGTGTGCTTTGATTGCTACGGCTGCGACCTCCAGACCAATGTAACCACCCCCCACGATGACCAGTCTCATGTTCGGCTCAAATTGACGCCGCATGGCATCGACATCAGCCATCGTCCGCAAATAGTGAAAGTTACCCGATTGCGCGGCAAGCACCGATTGAGGAACCTGTAAAGGGCGTGGGCGGCCGCCGGTGGTCAGTACAAGTTTGTCGTATCGAATCAGTTCGCCGTTGGCTAATTCGACTTTTTTGGTTTGTCGATCAATACGCAGCACACGCATGTCACTGATAATTTCGACGTTGGCTTTTTGGTAAGTGGCTGGGGGTTTGATCAACAGGCTTTCCGCAGTCGCTGATCCGGACAGGTAGGTCTTGGAAAGAGGAGGGCGGTGATAGGGCAAGTGTGGCTCTTCACCGATCAAAATTATCCGCCCGTTCCAACCATTGTCGCGCAGACTGGTGGCCAATTCTCCGGCTGCATGACCGGCGCCGATGATCACGGCTGTACGATAGATTTCTTCAGTCATTGTTCACCTGACCTGTGGCGACTGCCTGGCGCACTGCAGACGCGGCTATTGTTATACTATTTTATGAACGCTGTTGCGTATACTGAATGCTACTGTAGGTGACTGTCAAACGCCTTTGGTGCAGTTCGACGTGCCGGCGCAGGCGTTGGAGGATCAAGACTTCGGTCTTGTTTTCCAACCTTTCAGCATCTATTCCGAGTTGGAAACGATACGCGGCTCAAGCGCAAATAATTCTTCTACTCGCTGCTTGCGGGCACAGATATCTGTGATTATAGTGAACGTAATTCGTATATGTGAATGATGTTTGCACGTGCTGGCGAGGAACACCCGATGAAGGTTCGAGTATCGAATTCTAGCGTTGTTGTCGTGAGTGCACACCGGTACCTGATGCAATCCGGAGACAATAATAATGGGTGAACAGTTGATTTTTGAAGCGTTCGACCACCCTCTCTTCCACCCTTTCCCGGAAGGTGCGTTGATGGCTAACGATCGCTTTGGCCTCTACACCAAAATCTCTGAAACGCGTTCCCAAAGCCTCTCAACGCTGAATACGCCAGGTCTTTTTGGATTTTTCACAAAGCCCTTTTGCCTCATACCAATATGGCTGACGGCATTCACGCATCGCTCTAACCATGCCATGGTCAACGTAGCCATGACGGACCTTTGAAGAGTTAAACCCAATGAAAGAATTCGACTACATCATCGTCGGTGCAGGCTCGGCTGGCTGCGTATTGGCCAACCGGCTCTCCGAGCAGCCTCAAAACAGCGTTCTTTTGATCGAGGCTGGACCGGAGGACCGCAATCCGCTAATCCATATGCCCAAAGGATTCGGGAAACTCATGTCAGATCCCAAGTACACCTGGTTTCTCCCGGTGACGACTGATCAACATGCCGGACGTAGTACTGAAATTTGGGTGCGGGGTAAAATGCTCGGCGGTTCAAGTGCCAGCAATGGCATGGTTTATATGCGCGGTCACCCACAGGACTACGATGACTGGGAAGCCAACGGCGCCACCGGCTGGGGCTGGAGCAGCATGGCGAAGGCATTTCGCAGTATCGAGAACCATGCGCTGGGCGAGAGCGAGTTGCGTGGTGGCAAAGGCCCGTTGAAAGTGTCCATCTATGGCGACCGCAATGCTCTGGGCGATGCGGTGGTCAACGCCTGCAAGGGGCTCGGTCTAAAGTTTAAGGACGATATCAACGGTCTTGACCACGAAGGTGTGGCCTATCTGACGTACACGATCAGTGGCGGAGTCCGGCAGAGTGCTGCGAAGGCTTTTCTCAGCCCGGTTCGTCGGCGCAGCAACCTTACTATCGTCACTGATACGCAGGCGCGACGAGTGTTGTTCGACGGCACGCGAGCTGTCGGCGTCGAGTGTCTACGCAATGGAACTCTGGTGTCTTACACCGCACGCCGAGAGGTTATCCTCAGTGCTGGGGCACTGGAAACGCCACGCCTGTTGCAACTCTCGGGAGTAGGAGACACAGCGCATTTGACAGGGTTGGGCGTTCCCGTAGTTGCGCACAATCCAAATGTCGGGCGTAACATGCGTGAACACTTGCTGTACTTCCTTCAGGTGCGCCTTCGCCATTGGCGCGACAGCCAAAACCGCGAGTTTAGCGGTATCCGCTTGATCAAAAATGCTTTGCGTTACTTTCTCACTAAAACCGGTCTGATGGCGTTGGGATCGTATCAGATTGGCGGCTTCTTCAAAAGCCGTCCAGGATTGGATCGTCCAGACGCGCAGTTAATGATGGCGCCGTACTCGCTGGACTTTTCTTCGCCCACTTATGGGTTTGATCCGTTCCCTGGCATGCAGTTATTTACCTACGCACTTCGTCCTCGCAGTCTCGGAAGCGTACAAATCACCTCGTCGGATCCAGCTCAGCCGGCACAAATTGTCACCAACTACCTGACTGATCCTTATGATTGCGAAGTATCCGTAGCAGCGTTCCGCTTCATGCGCAAAGTCGTCAACAGCACGTCGATGAGTCACATGGTATTGGAAGAAACGCACCCGGGTCCAAAGGTGCAGACAGACGAGGAGATTGTCGCTGAGTTCCGACGTCGGGGCCAGTCCGGGTTCCACGCTTGTTCAACCTGCGCCATGGGCTCGGGTGAAGCGTCGGTCCTGGATCCACGGCTGCGGGTCCGGGGAGTTCAGGGGTTGCGTGTCATGGACTTGTCGGTGATTCCGACAATGGTTTCAGGTAATACCAATGGTCCAATGATGGCAATGGCGTGGCGTGCGGCAGATCTGATCATCGAGGATGCACGATGAGCCGATTTGAGGACTATGCACGGCGCTTCCAGAATATTCGCCTGGAATGCAGGGGGGGCATTGTGCAGTTGGCAGTACATAGTGATGGACGCGCTCTGACGTGGGGCGCGCTTGATGGCAGCGTTCACACGCAGTTGGGAGATTGCTTCAAGGAAATTTCCCGTGACCCCGATGTTCGCGTACTGATCATCACCGGCACGGGAGACGCGTTTTGCGCGGCGATGAATATGGCCGAGATGCCGAGTGAGCCAATGTCCCAGGGCTGGCACCGCTTGCAGCGTGAAGGCAAGGATTTGCTGATGAACCTGCTGGATATCGAGGTTCCGGTGATTGGGGCTATCAATGGGCCGGCTTACATACACGCTGAAATTCCGCTGCTGTCGGACATTGTATTGGCCAGCGACACTGCTGAACTTGCCGACTTGGCGCACTTTGTGTGCGGAGTCGTGCCCGGCGATGGCGTGCAAGTGGTGTGGCCCATGCTGCTGGGCCCCAATCGAGGGCGTTACTTTCTCTTGACTGGCCAGCGCTTGAGCGCGACTGAAGCTCTGGCACTCGGGGTTGTAGCCGAGGTTTTGCCGGCTGACAAACTGTTGGCCCGGGCTTGGGAGTTGGCCGAACAGATGGCCAGTAAACCTATGAATACCTTGCGCTATACCCGCGTTGCGTTTACCCAGCCGATCAAACGTCGGCTCCTGGATGAGTTGGGCTACGGCCTGGCGATGGAAGGGCTTGCTACGATCGCTATCACGCATTGACGGCCTCAACAGCGATGGTGTGTTGGCTCATGCTTTGGATTCGCGCGTCCAGGCCGAATGACCCTTACACAGAGGGGGAACGTAAACAGCAACCACGGCCGACATGACCATGATTGCTGTATGTGTCAGTACTTCTTGAAATCGACGCTGATGCGATCACCCAGGTCAGGGAAACGATTGATCGGCCGGCTACCATGATCGGGTGCCGTCTCGCCCCACGCGAACCAGACGTCCGGCTCTCGAGTGTCGCCGACGCGACGCCAGCGGCCATCCACCTGTGGGTTCTTCAACGTCCCTAAGCCCACCAGACGGCCTTTAGGGTCTGGCACAAACTCCCAGTCTTCGCCGAAGGCACTATAGCGGATACCCTCCTGCCAGTAGCCATTGGAACCGAAATCAACTTCTCCCGTTACGTCGTAGGTGAAGCGTACTTCCCCCTTTTCGTTGGTGAGGATGGCGAAGCCGAACTGGTCATTACCCAGCGTAAAGTGTCCGGCATCAATGCTACCGTCCTTGTAGCGAGTGGCCCAAGTGTACCAGACCAGCTCAAGCTTTTCCTGGACCAACGCGTCCTTGCTCTTGTAAATCTCCCCACCTTCGTACATGTAAATGGGGTCGAAGCCGATCATGCCACGGACCTTCTTGCCCAGAATGACCCCTTCCATTTCGAAAATATTGGCGACGTAGTACATGCCTGCATCGGCGCCGGGTAAGTACCAATGCATACCGGGGTTCACCAGTGTGCCGCGGATATCCATGACACCTTCTTCTTGCCAGCTACAATCCTCTGGGCTCCATGTGACATGAAAAGGATTGCCTGCCAGTTCGGGATCGCTGCGCCAATGAACATGGTTGTTTTCGAGGGTGCACCGGCAGTTGTCATTGGGTACCGAGTCACGACCGGCTGGGTGCATGTGCATGCCGTCATCATGACCGGAGGTGGTCAATAGATAAAACCGTCGACGTGAATCTTTGGCGGCGCCAGGCAATCCCGCAGGTATCCGGCGCATGGCGGTGTAAATTTCGCCGTCCTCGTCACGAAAAGTACCCCAAAGGTAGAGCGCTTCGGGAGGCATGCCGAAATAAGAGCGATCCGACATCATGTCTTCGAGGGTGGGTTCGAAAGCGCTGGCAAGCGGCTGCCACCCAAAGTCGCCACGGCGTGGTCGAGTGATAGTTCCCATGTTTATGTTTTTCCTTGTCTTTGTTGTTGGAAGAGGTTGGGTTTCCTTGGCCGCAAGGGTCAGTCAAATAAATTATAGAGACCTCTTTTTTGTTGCAAATACTTTTCGCAGCTGCAGTTGTTCGCCACCGTGAGATTTGTTTAATCGTCAGTATGTGTATCGCTTGTGCATTGATTTGTATTGGTTTTAAAATCAAAGATCACCTGCTATGTGAATAATATTTTTTATCGTTACATGTAACGTATTTGGTGGACATTTTGCCCAAAACAGCTGCTGAACGAGTTGCCAATTACCGAGCTAGGAAAAAAACTGAAGGGATGACGACGCTTTCTTTGCTCGTGCCTGTGGGCGATGTGGATCTTTTCAATGAGTTCGCTGCCCATCGGCGTAGCCAGCATCGCGAAGCCGTCGACCTCCACAATCCTACGAGACGCTGTTCGTCGATGATCGAAAGGCTGACGCCTGGACTGAGTCAGCAGCCCATGGAGAAGGGTGATGCCCCGAAACTCAGGCAAGGCCATGCCGAAATATTGGTCAGCACGATTATTCAGCGTATAGCCAAACTCGGCTGGCCGGTGGGTATGCCGTTGGGATCGGAAGCAGAATTGATGAAGACGTATAAGGTCAGTCGTGCAGTATTGCGACAGGCAATTAGGCTACTTGCGCATGACTCAATTGCGAGAGTGCAGAGGGGGGCAGGGGGCGGACTTATTGTCGCGCGTCCTGATTTTCAGGCAACCACCCGAGCGATCAAGGTCTACCTGGAATACGCTAAAATTGGCCCTGGTGAGATTTATGCAACGCGCAAAACTTTAGAATTGGCAACTCTTGATAACGTGATTGAGTGCCTGGATTTAGCGGGCGAGCAACGTCTGCGTGAACAGATCGCAATCGAAGTGACGTTGGATGGTCATGCCGGGACCGACGAACTGCTGCGGTTTCATTTTTTGCTTGGCGAGTTAAATGGTGACATAGCCTTACGCTTGTTCACTGGTGTGGTGTTGCAATTGGCTGACGAGCACTCGACGTTCCATTCGCGCTCGTTTCAAGACCGAAACGCAATTGTGGAAAGAGTGAAGCAATTGCATGCCAGCATCGCCGAAGCGCTAATCGCCCGAGATAAAGAAAAGGCAATTGCACTCATGGCGCACTACATTGGCGGTATAAAAAACTGGCTCGCTTAGTAGTTTCCTAGTGATCAAGTGGAGCTTGCAGAGACGGAGTGAAAACATCAGTTATCAGTCCGCCCCCAGCTTTTTCCAAAGCTGAAGAATTTCGGACTTGCGGGGTTCAAAATGTCGGTAAAGCATGATTTTCAAGTCGACACTGGGGAAGTGCTTGATATGTTTTAATTCTTTATTGTCTAGCTCTCTCTTCACAAGTCTTGATGGAAGCCACGCCATCCCCGCGCCTTTGACGACCATTGCTTTAATGCTCTCTGTGAGGGCAGTTTCATAAATCAAATTGAACTTAACAAGGTTCATTATTTTGGAGAGGCATTCTTGTTGGATAACTCGCCCGAAAAAGGCTTCAGCAGTAAATCCTATTAAGTTGATCTCCTGTATGTCCTCAATATGATCACCGTAAATAGTGCTGTCGGCACACACCGGGATCAATTGTTCAACGCCAACTTGTATACCGATAACATCTTTCCTGTCGAGCTCGTGTAGTAGGTTGAGTGCGGAATAGCAAAGAAGCAAATCGCTTCGTTCTGCCAGAAAAGACTCCATGCAGTCGTGCAAGTCACTGGCATTGACTTTTAAAGTCTTTTCTCCGGTGGCGAGCATGAGTGTTTCATACCATTGAGGGATGAACGATACACTCAATGAATGTTGTGTGGACATTACAAGCGCATGTTCTTGATTGCTATCGACTTGAAAGCGCGCGCGGATTTCGTAAAGGTTATTTAGAATCTCGCGCATTGGAACAAGCATTTCTACCCCAAGCTCAGTCAACTTTGTCGGAAAGGCGTTCCTATCTACCAGGCAGCCCCCAAGCCAGTTTTCCAGCGATCTTACACGACGACTAAATGCAGGTTGCGTTACAAAACGTGATTCAGCTGCTTTTGTGAAGCTTCCATGCTCCGATAGCGCTATGAAGTCCTCTAACCACTTAATATCCATCTTTTTTGCACCTAAATAGTGAACGGTGAGGGCCATGCAAAAAACTAACCGAGACCAGCCAGAACAGCATTGGCCAGCATTTTCAGAATAGCCTATCTTCAACACAATTCTCCACACAACAAGGTATACGGTCATGCATCTGTCCCGCTTTCCTCGAATTCGTTTCGCTCATTTGTCGACACCCCTTGAGCCCATGGAAAATCTGAGTAAACACCTCGGAGGCCCGAAAATTTGGATCAAGCGTGATGATTGCACAGGCCTTGCTGGCGGTGGGAATAAAACTCGAAAATTGGAATTCTTAATGGGAGATGCAGTACATAAAGGTGCTGATACGATCATTACCCAAGGGGCTACACAGTCCAACCATGCGCGCCAAACTGCAGCCATCGCCGCTAAGATGGGCATGCAATGTCATATTTTGCTGGAGGATCGTACCGGCAGTGACGACGTCGAATACAACTACAACGGTAATGTAATGCTCGATCAGCTGTTTGGTGCGTCGCTGAGTAAATATCAAGCTGATACTGACATGAATAAGGCCATGGCTGACCTGGCTGAGAAACTTCGAGGTGAGGGTAAAAAGCCCTACATTATCCCTGGTGGCGGTTCGAACGTAGTCGGCGCGCTGGGGTATGTCAACGCAGCTTTGGAGCTCTTAGGCCAAGCAAAAGACATGGGGCTCAAGATTGACCACGTTGTTCACGCTACCGGCAGCACGGGCACGCAGGCGGGCTTGGTCACAGGATTCGTTGGTAGCAATAGCTTGATCCCGGTACTGGGTATTGGTGTACGCGCTGCCCGCGAGGCACAAGAAGCGAACGTTTTCAAACTTGCAGAACAAACGGCTGAATACCTTGGCATTGCGGGTGTCGTCAAGCGCGAACATGTAGTCGCTAATTGTAATTACGTGGGCAGTGGGTACGGCATACCGACACCAGATGGCATCGAGGCAATCGAGTTGTTTGCACGCTGCGAGTCTATTTTGTTGGACCCTGTCTATTCAGCGAAGGGCGCAGCCGGGATGATTGATTTAATCATCAAGGGTGAGTTTGACAAGGCTGAAAACATTGTCTTCGTGCACACCGGTGGCAGCCAAGCTCTTTTTGGATACCGCAACGCTTTTGATTTTCCTAAATATCGCTAAATACCCCGTCGAGAAGGATGCGGTTAACGCATCTTTCTTTGCTGCCGAATAAATAAGTGGGTAGGTGAAGGTCAACGCGTTGCGTCAGGGCTAAGCCAAACTCTACTCGGTGAGCGTTGCTAAACCAATTGAGTGCCTTCGACGGTTGGAGTGGTGCATGGCCTTTATATCAATATCGTCTTCGAAATCTTATGTGTTTAGTCTGGTTGATACTGTCAAGCAGGTGCTGCCCGGGTTATTCCTTTGTGTCATGGTTGCCACGTCTGCTGTGTTCGTGTCGGAACACTACAATGGTCCCACTATTTTATATGCGCTTATATTCGGGATGGCGTTAAATTACCTCTCGTCAGAAGGACGTTGCGTACCTGGTATTCAATTTACTGGCAAAACGCTTCTGCGACTTGGCATTGCATTACTGGGTGCAAAAATCACGATGGATCAGCTGTCTAGCCTTGGCTTAATGCCTGTCATGATCGCTATGAGTGTTGTTCCTTTGACAATCGCATCTGGATACATTTCTGGTCGACTGCTGAAGCTTGATACGACGCAGAGTATTCTTTCTGGATCAGCTGTTGGCATATGTGGAGCTTCAGCAGCCCTGGCAGTATCAACCGTTCTGCCTGCCAGGGAGCATTCAGAAAAAGAACTGGTTTTTACCGTAATTTCAGTAACGGCGCTGAGTACCATTGCAATGGTGGCTTATCCTATGATTGCCTCCGTGCTGAAACTTAATGCCACTGAAAGTGGAATATTTTTAGGAGCGACGATTCACGACGTGGCACAAGTGGTCGGGGCTGGCTACATGATCTCAAGTGACACTGGCGATATCGCGACGTTCACAAAACTGCTGCGAGTCGCCATGTTAGTGCCGGTAGTTGCAATCATATCACTCGTCGTCGCACGCCAGAATAATCGTTCTAAAGGCCAAGCTGCCAAGCTTACGCTTCTTCCAGGGTTTCTCGTTGCGTTTATCTGCATCATGCTATTTAACAGCCTGGGCTATATTCCAGCGCCTGGTGTGAAATGGATGGGTGAAATCTCGCGCTGGTGCCTTATTGTCGCGATGGTTGCATTGGGCATGAAAGCCTCGCTGAAGGAGCTAATGTCAGTAGGATGGCGACCCATGGTTCATGTCGTTCTTCAAACCGTGTGTCTGGCTGTATTTGTCGCCACGTGGATTCTGATGGCTCGTTAATTCTGCAACTCGAGAGCGTGGAGCTTAAAATGAGTAATAAAATAGTGGGCGTTATCGGTGGTATGGGGCCGGAGGCGACGGTCGATCTGATGGGGAAAGTTATATCCCTGACGCCCGCAAAAGACGATTCTGACCATATAAGGATGCTGGTTGATTGTAATCCACAGATTCCATCCAGAATAAAAGCACTTGTCGAGAAAACGGGTGATAGTCCGGCAGCGACAATGATCAATATGGCAAAGAGCTTAGAGGCTTTCGGTGCGGATTTTTTGGTGATCCCGTGCAATACAGCACACTATTACCATGCCGAGGTAGCAGGAGCTATTGATATTCCGGTGCTCAATATGCTTGAGGTTACGGTTGAGCATATATTGGAAAAGCACACTTCAGCTCAGAAAGTTGGAGTGTTGGCTTCTACCGCTGTCATCCAATTAAAGTTATATGAAAAAATTCTAGTAAGGCACGCTGTTGAGGTCTTAGCACCTGCGCCTGCTGAACAAAAGAAAATTATGGATTCCATTCGTCAAATCAAAGCGGGGGTTAAAACTTCGCTGGTGTTAAAGCCGCTAATGGATGCCATTTCTTTTTACGAAGCACAAGGTGCTGATTGCATTGTTATTGCATGTACCGAGATCTCTGTCGTCGCTGCCGATTTGAAAAGTAATGTAAGTCTATATGACGCGTCTTACTTGCTAGCGACGAAAATTGTGTCCGTAGCAAAAACCTGATCGATAGATTTTAAGGAGCGCAACCACAGCATTGTTTTTTCTACCAGCTTATCAGCATCTGTCTGTACGACTCGTTAAGGCGTGGCAGATAGCAAAGCGCTATCGGCCACATTGGCGTCTAAAATAACAAAATTGCTATCGAGGGAATATGAAAAATAAAAATCTCCCACGCCGAATCATGTTGGCTATTGGTCTTGGTATATTGGTTGGTTGGCTTCTTAATGAGTTTTCCGCTGATAAAGTGGCAGCGGCTCAAATAGCGGGCTACTTAAATTTAGTGACCGATATATTCTTGCGAATGATAAAAATGATCATCGCGCCATTGGTGTTCGCGACGTTGGTGTGCGGAATAACCAGTATTGGGAGTTCGAAATCAATAGGTCGTATCGGTTTACGATCGATGATTTGGTTTTTTAGCGCGTCAGTAATATCGTTAACGCTGGGCATGCTTCTGGTCAATGTTTTTCAACCAGGCGCAGGTATGAATCTCGCCATTCCGGGCACTTCCGTAGCCGTTGTTGAAACGGCCGGATTTAGCCTTAAAGGCTTGGTAGGTCATGTATTTCCTCGCAGTATAATTGAAGCCATGAGCAACAATGAAATTTTACAAATTGTGGTGTTTTCGATCTTTTTTGGATTTGCGCTTTCGCATATAAAAAAGGCAGGATTTAGTTCAATTTCGAACTCGCTGGAAGAGCTTGTAAAGGTGATGTTTAAAATAACCGATTATGTGATGCTATTTGCACCTATTGGAGTTTTCAGTGCAATTGCAAGCGTCATTACTACCCAAGGACTTAGCCTTCTAGCCGACTATGGGCGATTGATAGGGCAGTTCTATATCGGCATTGCCATACTTTGGTTGATTATTTTCAGTGTGGGCTATTTCTTTTTAGGAAAGTCAGTCTTTACCCTGGGCAAGCTAGTCAGAGAACCTGTGTTGCTGGCATTTTCGACAGCCAGCAGTGAATCTGCCTATCCTAAAACCATCGAAGCACTGGAGAAGTTTGGGGCCTCTAAACGAGTCATCAGCTTTGTTCTTCCATTGGGTTATACCTTCAACCTTGATGGCGCGATGATGTATCAGGCGTTTGCGATTATGTTTATCGCACAAGCCTATAATATTGATTTGAGCTTCACTCAGCAGTTTTTGATACTACTGACTTTAATGTTGACTAGTAAAGGCGTGGCAGGTGTTGCCCGGGCTTCGGTTGTCGTGGTGGCGGCAGCGTTACCCATGTTCAATCTTCCAGAAGCAGGGCTGCTATTAATCATCGCCATTGACCAGTTCCTGGACATGGGGCGAACGGCTACAAACGTAGTGGGTAACTGTGTAGCGACAGCCGTCATTGCCAAAACCGAGGATAAAGAGGAAGAAAATATGCCCCAACAGGATAACTTGGTACTTCATGCTCCGGCCAGAGAAGTCACCTAAAAATCTCCGCACTAGCCCTCAATGCTAACCAAAAATTGCAGGGCTATTCTGAGTCGATGAGGGGTGTGTCATCCAGTGTGCTGATCCAGTGGTGGATGCAAGTCATCTGCTACTGATATCACTGTGTGAACGCTTTTATCGGGTGCAGAGAGATTTGTACTGCTGCACTGTGCAACCACCAAACCAACGAACATTATCCCGACGCCGATAGCACGTCCCAGGTTGATGGGCTTAGCGGTCAACCCCAGCAATCCGAAATGATCGAGAAGCATCGCGGCAATCATCTGCCCCGCGATGACACAAACGATGAAACTTGCAGCGCCAATTTTTGGCAGAAGCGCCAGTGAGGTTGCGACATAAATTGCGCCGGTGATCCCTCCGATCCACATCCACCAAGGGCCTTGGAGGGCGTTTGAGAGAGATGGCAGACGTAAGCGAAAAGCGAACGCCACTATCAACAGTGCAAAAAAACCTATGAATAGTGCTGCAGCGGCCCCCCACAATGGGTTTCCAAGAACTCGGCCAAGGGTACCGCCGCTTGCTGCCTGGACAGGAATTAGCGCTCCTGCCATCAACGCCATCACCAATGGTACAAATGCTAACAGTGCTGTTTTACTGAACATCGTCGTCTCCGTTAACGCTTTTATGTACTCGTCAATGCTCGCTCATATGCTAAGCTTATGAAAATCGTTTGCGTGCACATGAGTTATTCGCCTGATGGATGAACTTCGCCGTATTGACCTGAACTTGCTGCTGGCGCTACATGCGCTGCTGATCGAAAAGCACGTCACGCGGGCTTCTGTTCGGCTTCACAGAAGCCAGCCGGCGGTGAGCCATGCCCTTGCACAGCTTCGAGCCCACTTCAACGACCCGCTTTTGGTTCGGCGCGATGGCCAGATGAATTTAACGGCACGAGCGCAGTCGCTGGTCAAGCCCCTGCAGGACGCTCTGAACAGCCTCAACGGGTTACTCAGTGCAGCAGACTTTGATCCATCTATTGCAAAGCGGCGATTCAGACTTTCACTATCTGATTACGCGTCGCGGATCATTTTGCCCTCGCTAATGACGTACATTCGCAAGCAAGCTCCCGGTGTCGACATTGCAATTAGCCAGGCGAGTCGAGAAACAATGGTCGGCCAGTTACTGGATGGTGAGCTCGATTTGGCGCTTGGGATATTTCCTGTACTACCCGTTGAGATCGCCACACAGGAGCTTTTTCACGAGGGATTCGTGAGCATCGCCGATAAAGGCTCACTGCCCCCAAAAGGTATTCTGTCTTTGGACGACTGGCTATCGCGGCCACATGTCATGGTCGCGATGCGCCCTGATGCGACGGATGAGATTGAGCGTGCTTTGAGCTCACAGGGACTGGAGCGACGCATCGCATTAGCGCTTCCACATTGGAGCGCAGCCGTTGAAGTACTGCCTGGGACTGATCTGATTCTTACCGTAGCAAAACGCGCAGCAGCGTCATTAAAGCAGCTCAAAACCTTACGTCAGTTTGATCCCCCGATTTCCATTCCTAGCTTCTCGTATCAACAGGCATGGCACACGAGAAAAGACAGTGACCCCGCTCACTGCTGGCTGCGCCAAGCTATGCTCACGGCTAGCCAACCCTGATTGGGTTGCTAGATCTGATCGTTATTTCCGACCAGGTCGATCTGGTTTTCATCTGGATCAAAACAGCAAACTGACCACCCTCCAGTCTCGCTCGCGTATCTTAGGGTAGGGTTATCAGCGGGCGACCATAAGCTGCTTAATCGAGTGATCAGACCAGGCATATCAGAGGGTTTTACGTTCAGAGAGAAGCCTCTGATGTTGCAACTTTGCTCTTTTGTGGTAGGCCCCATCCGACGTCCTAGCGCCCCATGGAAGTCGATAAGTAGGATGCTTTGAGCGCCCAGAGTCAGGCAAACCATGCGCGAATCTATGTTAAGGCCTTTTTCGCAGCAGCCAAACGACTAGGTGTAGAAATGGAGGCAGTGCTCGAGATTGTTTACGTGAGGAATGATTGGATCTATCTGCTTGAGGTCGGCCTGCTTCATCAAAGCTCCCCTTTTGAGCGCACCGAAATGCGACTGTTAACGCAAACGGCTTGAGCTCTTCCAGTGAGTGGATGCTCAAGCCGCTGCAGGGTGAAACGATCAAATTACGAGATCATTTCACTTTGTCGAAAAGCTGCGGTGTTTCACCGGAGAAATCAACCCAAGCATTCGTGTTGAGCAGACCCGAGTGCGCGACGCTCGCCTCTTCGAAGCGGATAGTGAAGCTCTCCGGGCCGTGAGCATAGGCGACGATGATGCCCTCCAACGGCTCCATGTAACCCGCGTGCATTGTGATGCCAGGATAGCTCAGGCGCACGGCTGGCCCCTCTGGGTTGATCTCATTCACCGTCAGGCGAGCGAGCACACCATCGGGGAGCACGTACATCCAGGTAAACGCGCCTCCAGATACAACGGTCATCACCTCGTCAATACCCGCACCATTGTCAGATGTGTTCACATGCAGGCGGCCATAACGATTGAGTGCCCAGTTGCGCATGTCGGACGTGAGGGTCTTCATGTCGTAGATTTTTGGATACGGAGCAGTGTCACCCTCCCGAGTACCCAAGTAACCACCACGATGTACTTCTGGAGTGCGGCCTGCGAGCTCAATTTGCTCCAGCAAATCCGCACGATTCATTGCGAAAATCGAAAGGAGCTCATTCTGTTCCTCTTCGGTAGTCGCACGAGTCAGCGACGCCTTGAGGATTGGCTTGGCCTCATCGGGAATTGCGATTGTGCTGGCACGTACACCGACGCTACGCAGGACGGCATTGACGTTTTCGATACCTTCCACGTTTGGACGGCCATCGCTGAACTGAAGTTTTACGAAGTTCATCTTTGTTTCTCCTTACTACGTTACGGGAGGTTGATGAGGATTGAGCTAACGCCCGCATCCTGTGGTTGTAAGCAAAAGAACAAATTATTCGGCTAGGTGAGTTGCGCTACTGGTGGGAGTAACAGAACCACCACTTTGCACAAGAAAAACGCCACCAAGAATCAGAACCACCCCCGCCAACTTCGCCAGGTTTATTGGCTTGGCGGCTAGCCCCATCAGGCCGAAGTGATCCACCAAAACTGAAGCGATTATTTGACCTGCCACCACTAAAACTAGAAATCCACCAGCCCCAAGCTTTGGGGTAAGGGCGGCAGCGCCGCCGACATACAGAGCGCCCAGCACACCACCAATCCATAGCCACCATGGGCCTTGTACGGCTTTGCTCATGTCGGGAGCAGGCACGCGGAGCAGCAGTAGAGCTGCCACGACGACTACGGAGCTCACTACGAGCGATGTCAGCGCCCCCCAGAGTGGATGGCCAAGTGCGCGGCCTACTCCTGCGTTGCTAGCAGCTTGGAATGGGAGAGCTACGCCTGCGAGAAATGCCATGCCGACCGGAATGAGTGCGAGAACCGCTGCCTTACTGAACATGTTTAAGCTCTCCTCGTGGGTGGTTTGTTTCGATGAGCAAATGGTGATGTATTGGCCGCTCTTATGGAAATCGAACTTGTGCACGTTAAATATTCGCCTCGTGGATGACAGCATGACTGAAGCACGCTGCCGAGCAGGCGTGAAGCCTAGCCGCCTGATAGTCAGTGGGGGCTCTCGGAGAAGGACTCGGAGGGGGGCGTGAGATGTTGCGCAAATGCAGGAACAGACGAAAGCGAGATCCTAGTCCGAAGCATGAGGAGTTGATGACTGAGTAGAGACAGCGTAACCGTGAGGAGAAGTCACCTACAGCCATTGCCGCGCCAAGTAGACCACTGCATCCCGCAGTACCGTCGGCACCGGATCGAGCGGCAGGTTGTAGCGGCCCCGAAGGTGGCCATCCACCAACTCTTCCGCTTGACGTGCGCCATCCTCAATGACGCTTTCATTGGGGAGCGCGGCAGCCGGATCATCGTTGGAGGGCTGAATCAGCGTCATCTCTGGTACGGCGTTGCCGATGTCGGCGCGGGTGCAGTAGCGCGTAGGTCAGCCCGCCTTCAACTCGACAAGGGCTTCAGGGAATAAGCACATGGCGAGTGGGTTGGCCTGGGCTTCTAAATCCCAGCTTTTGCCCAGTTTGCGTTCTTCAGCCTTGCTGTAGAACGGCTGGCCCAAGGTGCGGACGGTTTCGTTGTAGTTGGCCGGGGCGTTGAACATACGGAGCACGCCATGGGCCACTAGGAACACCTGGGCGATATCGGCCGGAATGAAACGCTGGCTGCTGACGGTGCCCTTGGCGACCTGCTCAGCGAATGCCGGGGCGACCTGCTGCGGTTCGGCGATCAAACCTTGAGCGGTAGCCGTCAGGGACTTGACCCAGCCAGCGGCCGGGGCGTCATGCTTTGGGTGGCCGATGACCATCGGGGCTTGGTGAAGGCTTGGGTCATACGCCGCCACGGTGGCAGCTAGATCGGACTCGCTAAAGTCAAAGCTGACGCCGCTCATCGCGGTGTGCGAACCGGGCTTGAAGATGTGCAGTGGTTTCATGACTGTGCGCCGCATGGAAGTAATGCGCACAGCCTGGGTAATGAATGCCCCAGGACTTTTAATCGAGTTTAAAGAGTGTCGGTAGGCTTCAAGAACACTTCGTCCAGGAGAGGGCGAGCATCCAGGATGAGATCAGCGATTTCCTGGGTGTTCGATGCTGCCAGTATCTGATCTTCAAGAACGACGAGTTCTTCTGCGTAGTCGTCTTGGTTCTGACGATGATGCGTGTGCAACACACCCTGGATGCAGGTACTGAGATTCTCTTTTGTTGTTTCTATCGCACTACTTTCACGAGAGATAGTGGCCTGCGCCCAGCTCCTCAAAGGGTGATGTTGAACATCCATCTCTTGGTTGAACATGGTTCTGTACGCACCTTGCTACCACCATTGCTGACACGAACAAGGGCAAAGTGCTTGCCGATGCAAACGGTATGACGCTGTACACCTTTAGTCGAGACAGTGCCGGTAAGTCCGCGTGCAACGGAGACTGCGCTAAGGCGTGGCCACCGTTAGCTGTGAGTGCAGACTCGAAGGATGACGGTAAGTACAGTGTCATCGTCCGTGATGACGGAAGCCGTCAATGGGCCTACAAAGGCATGCCGCTCTACACATGGAGCAAGGACACCAAGCCGGGCGATACCACAGGTGACGGCTTTAAGGATGTATGGCATGTAGCCAAGCCTTAAGCACCGGCGTTTCTACACTCCGGCCGCGTCTGTAAAACCTCGGCCGGAGTGTTTGGTGCGATTTAAGTTGAATCGTAATCATCCGGTCACTAGCCACTCCTGACCGCTCTCCAAATTAACCAAAAAACGCGGACATAATCGCCTGCGTTGGTCGGGCTCGGAAGGTGTGCTCCCCCGGCCTCTTACGAGACCGCATGTGTTCTCAGGGGATTGGGATAGGGCGGTGATGAGGAGCGTCTTCCAAAAACTGAAAACTGATCGCGTGTGGCACCTGGTTTACGCCAATCGTGGCGAGCCGACTAAGGTCCTGGTGGACTGCACCGTACGGCTCTAGACCGCAGGCGCACTCAACGCCAGCTACTGCAGTCACTCAATCGGGCGGCAGCGCTTGAAGCAGCCATCTGTGGAAGTGTCTGGATTCACTTGCCCTACATCTGAAACTCTGGCGCTGACTGACCTTTGAGGTGGTGATCCATCCAACGCAGTAGGTAGTGAATGCTCAGTCCACGATGCCGAGCATCATCCCCACCTCTGATAACGTGACCTGCTCCCTCAAACTCGATCAGGGCCGTTGGCACCCGCAGATGCTTTAACAACATGAACATCAATTCGCTCCCAGTCGCGGGAGGTGTTCGTCGATCCCTGGTCCCCGCCATGAAAAGCGTCGGTGTCTTTACGTTCAGTCCATGAGTGATCGGAGAAAGCTCCCGGTCTTTCATATCCAGCCAAGGATGTATATTGGGGGCCGCCATGTCGGGTTGGTCGCCGAGAAACCAGTAAAGTGAATTGTCGGCAATACTGCTAATGGACACGGCAGCTGCGAATCGATCTGTGTGCGTTATAGCCCAGTCCGTGAGTATGCCGCCAGCGGAGCCACCAGCGATACCAAGCCTACCGGCATCAATCTCGGGGCGGGACAGCAGATAGTCCACTCCCGACATCGTGTCCTCATATTCAGGCCCAGGCCACTTATCCGCCAGCGCGCTGGCAAACGCTTGGCCATATGAAGCACTTCCTCGAGGATTGATGTACATAACGAAATAGCCGGCTGCAGCCATTGCCTGGATGTCTCCATCGAAGGCGCTGTTCCACCAGCTGTAAGGGCCACCGTGGGCCCATACGATCAGCGGGTATTTCTGATGAGGGTCAACCACTGGTGGCTTATGCAGGTAGCCATGGATTGTCCCGCCACCTGCCCGTTGGTAGGTGATTGCCTCTGGCTTTGTAAGGCTTCGTTCATCGCGGATGTGCTGGTTGGTTGCGCCCAGCTGAATCCCGCCTCCCTCACCAACAAGGTATAGCTCAGGCGGAGTGATGAAATCCGACGCTACAGCGATAAGGCGATTGGCTGCCCGTGAGAAGTGAAAGCTCTCGACCACTCGATCCCCCAGCCATAGCGGGTAAATTTGGTGGTTAGCAATGTCCACTTCTACAAGGTTCGCGTTACCAAAATCATTATTTATGGTGATCAGGCGATGGTCGTTTTTCCACATCAAACCAGACGCGCCCATCTCCCGGTCATAGTCAGCAGTGACATTGACCGTGACGCCGGAGGCGAGATCCATTACGAAAATGTCGTCCTGAGCAAACTCTGGTGGGGCTTCTGGATTGCGTAGAGTAAAAGCTACTTTGGAACCGTCCGGGCTTGGGATGAGCTCGGGAGCTGACGCCAAGTCTTCGCCCGTTCCCGGTATTTTTAAGGCGCGCGTCATTCCTTGTTCTCCACTGCTGAGGACAACACTGCGTAAAGTCGACTTTCCCCCTCCGTAATAAGCCTCAACTGTGTCGTCGGTGGTGAAAAACACGGCGTTACCATCGCTCGACCAAAACGCCAATGTCGTATTAGTAGCTTGGTGAGTAAGCTGGCGCGCAGGGGTAGGCACGCAATTGGCAGTTACATCGACTACCCAGATCTGAGCCACTGCAAAGTCATCGTTACCGCCATTGGCTCGATAGTCGGCACGCGTAAATATTCTTACACCAGCGGGAGGAGTGATCTTGTTGCTTGGAACAGCAGAGGTGAATGCGATGCTATTGCCATCAGGAGCCCATTGGTAATCACCTACGCCATTGATCAGCTCAGTGAGTGAACACACCTGACCTTTTTTGGTGGGCAGAATATGCAGCTGCGTCACTCCTTCGTCGGAGCGCAAAAACGCCAATTTTGACCCATCTGGAGACCATCTGGGCCTACTGTCGTCGTGTTGTTCGGAAAAGAGGAGGGATGCATGGCGCAACTCTAGATCCAATATCCATAGAGCGCCCTCTTGAAGTCCAGGAGTGGGGCTGGGTTCGGTGATATGGAACACCAGCTTGGTGCCATCAGGAGAAATAGCCAACTGATCCAAAGCCTTGACTCGAGCGATGTCTTCCGTGCCAAAGGACCGTTTTGTTGGAGCTTCCGAGAAGGCCTGCGCAGTTAAATTCGACATCAATCCTGCTATGCATATGACCATGCTGGTCAAGGTGGATATTAATGGACTCACGATCTGCTGGGCTCTCTACCGATGATCAAAATGCAACGTTAGCCGACCAGTATTGAAATACGCCAGATGAGAAGCAGATCACTAGATTTTGCTCACCTGGCGATGACACAGTCATTTCAATATGCGTGGTTCTGATAGGTCCCGTTCCGTTTCTGTCTCAGGATAGTCTCATGGTATGTATGCAAAATGCAGCGGCGTCCTTCGGCATCGGGTAACAATCAATTAGATTCCCATCTGCGCCAGCGGATGGTTGCGCCACGGGCTGGATCGCTGGCTCGCCCACCCACTACGTCAAGGCCAGTCTTACGGAATAGACGCCCGTCATGTCGCTTAGGGACGCTCCGATCAACCTGCCGCAACCGCGCGGCAAGTTTAATATTCCATGCCGTTCAACGCTATTTATCGCGAAGCGTCACGTCTGATACATCTCAGGATCACGCTTGCCTTCCTCGTTCTTGGCTGGCTGGGAGCATGAATAGTCGTGGCATCGACGATGGTGCCCTGGCGCGGGGACAGACCTTTTTCCTGCAAATAACCGTTGATGAGAGCCAGGATCGCAGGCACCAATTTATGCTTCTCCAGCAAGTGTCGGAAGTTCATGATCATGGTGTCTTCGGGGATTGGCGCGCTCAGCATGAGATGGGCAAATTGGCGCATGGGCGTGATTTCGTAGAGCGCTTCTTCCATGGTTAGGGCGCTCAGCGTAAACCAGTTTTGCAGCAGGTGAATGCGCAACATGGTCTCCAGTGGATACGGTTTACCGCCACCACCAGCCTTCGGGTAATACGGTTCGATCACCCTCAACAAACCACTCCAGGGCACCACCTGATCCATTTCGGCAAGGAAGCTTGTGATGCCAGGGGCTATCTACCATCCACAGACTCGTAAAAATCAACTAAAGTTCAAACCGCCACTTCAAAACCAACCTCACAATAAACCTTTGAAGCTTTATCTCCAATACTAAAAATCGAGTAAGAACGTAAACTTAGCGGTGTACGTTATTGCTGCCAGGTTTCCCTTACAAGCGAGGCTAGACCTATTTAACGGGTATACGGGGCGAGCCGTTTAACCGTCACCAGATGCGAAACTGTTTGTATCCCGGCAACGCTACACGTTTTTTGAAAAAAGAATCCCAAAACAGCAACTTTATAAAAGCCACCCCCAGTGCCATGAACACAGCCAGTGCGTCACGCCCCTTATCGCGAAAAATGGCTTAAAGCCGCTTTCAATTTCGCACCGCAATAAAAGGAGTTTTATTCCTGATATTGCGTTGATCAGGCTTCTTGAGGGGCTCAGCTAGTCATATTTTTTTGATCACCCCTAATGGTCCATATGTTGCGGCCGATACACCTTCATACACAGGACGTGCATGAGGACTTTTCGCCTTTTTTAGATTTTGGAGAGCAGCGGTATGGGGTTTGATCTGAAATTTCGACACAAAATTTTGCTGGCTGCAGGATTGACGGTGGTATTTGCGTTCACCTTGTTCGTGCTATTCAACGACTACAAGCAACGGCAAACCCTACAAGCGAATGCCACACGCTCCATGGCAGATCTGGGCGAATTAACCACATCCAATGTTCAAACTTGGCTGCAGGGCAATATGTCGCTCGTCGACTCCATGGCCCAACAGATCAGCGTAGAGGGCTCGGCGCTCGACAAGCTTAAGAGTATTGTGGGTTTACCCGTTTACGGTACTGCTTTTCAAATCAGCTATTTTGGCGGCGCGGATGGGTTGATGTTCTCGGTACCGGCGGCTTCGCGTGCGGCGGATTACGATCCTCGCGCACGTGGCTGGTACAAGGCAGCCATGACTGCGGGTCGTACCGTCGTGACCGAACCCTACGTTGCAGCCTCATCCGGCAAGCTGGTTATCACCGTCGCGACGCCGGTCAAACGTGCCGGCGAGACTATCGGCGTGGCGGGCGCAGATATTGACCTGGCGAGTGTCAGCGCGATCATCAACTCGCTCAATTTCGATGGTCACGGCAATGCGTTTATCGTTAACGCAGATGGCAAGATTCTGATTCATCCGGACAAGGAGCTGATTCTCAAAAACCTGACGGAGGCGTTCCCCGGCAGTGGTCTGACGGCGAAGAATGGTTTGAGCGAGGTTGAGTCCAATGGCAAAGCGCTGCTCGTGCATTTCAATCCGCTGAAGGGCATACCCTCCGCGAACTGGCAGATCGGCCTGGCTCTGGAGCAGTCCTTCGCCTTTTCAATGCTGAAGGAGTTTCGCGTATCCGCCGCGATTGCTACGGTGATCGCGGTGATTGTCATCATCACATTGTTAAGTATTCTGACGCGCGTCCTGATGCAGCCGCTCTTTGCAATGGGACGGGCCATGCAGGACATAGCTGACGGCGAAGGCGATTTGACCCGGCGTCTGGTGGTGGTGCGTCAGGATGAGTTCGGGCAGCTTGGTACGGCGTTCAACCGTTTTGTAGAACGTGTGCATCAGTCGATCAAGGATGTGGCGTCGGCAACCCTCCACGTGAACCAAGTTGCCTCGAGGGTGGTGAGCGCATCCAACGCATCGTTACTCAACTCCGACCAACAGGTTTCCCGCACAACCAGTGTTGCTGCGGCGATCAATGAATTGGGCGCAGCCGCCCAGGAAATCGCTCGCAATGCCGCCATTGCCTCTGAGCACTCCGCGGATGCTAGCGCCCTCTCGGCCGAGGGCCAGCAGGTTCTGGGCCAGTCAATCACGTCCATGCGTGAACTATCGCAAAAAATCAGCGAGTCCTGCGGCACTATCGAAACCTTAAATGCGAAAACGGTGAACATTGGGCAGATTCTGGAGGTGATCACCAGTATTTCTCAGCAAACCAATTTGTTGGCATTGAATGCTGCAATCGAAGCGGCTCGGGCGGGCGAGGCTGGACGCGGTTTCGCCGTAGTGGCGGATGAAGTGCGCAACCTGGCGCATCGCACACAAGAATCGGCTCAGCAGGTGCAACAGATGATCGACGAACTGCAAACGGGTTCTCGTAGTGCCGTTAGCACCATGGAGGAGAGTCAGAGGCAGAGTGATAAAACCGTTCAGGTCTCGAACCTGGCCGGTGAGCGCCTTGGCAGTGTCACTGTCCGAATTGACGAGATCGACAGTATGAATCAATCGGTAGCCACTGCTACTGAAGAGCAAACTGCCGTTGTCGAATCCATCAATCAGGACATTACCGAGATCAACACCCTGAATCGGGATGGTGTGGAGAACCTGCGTACCACGCTGCAGGCCTGTAAAGAGCTTGAGCAGCAGGCTGCGCAACTAAGCCAGTTAGTGAAGAGCTTCAGAATATAGGGACGCTCCGATCAACTTGCCGCAATCGCGCGGCAAGTTGAATATTCCGTGCCGTTCAGCGCTATTTATCGCGAAACGTCACGTGCGCACCGCCTTGTCGGGCTTCTCAACCCATTTCGATGTTTTACACATGTAACTTTTTCCCATACCCATCAGCTGCTTTCGGGACATCCAAAGGTTTGAAAGGGCGAACAGCGTGGTCAACTGAGCAGTGTTTTTTATCAGTCAGCGAAAGCGCACTTTCACATAGCCAAACTGACGTTCGATCACGCGGAATGGGTGCTCGACCTCAGCCCGCGTCTAGGCTTTGAGGTAGTCGATTTTGCATTGGCCTTGTAGAGCAGGCCGCGTTTATTGAGCTTGCAATAAGTGCTACGTCGCGCCGCGATCTGCCAGATCACTTTCCGAATTTTGCGTTCATCACGCTTCTCGACGCCGGTGTAACCGGCGTCCGAATAGACCGCGTTTTCCTCGCCATGTAGCAGCTCAGCAACTTGGGTTAGCACCACCACCAGCCTTCGGGTAATACGGTTCGATTACCCTCAATAAACCACTCCAGGACGCCACCTGATCCATTTGGGCAAGGAAGCTTGCTTGCGCTTGCCGGCGTACTCAAAAGGGGAAAGCTCATCTTCTAGAACGCTTGGGTGCTGGGTCTGCATCTAAGAAGTAGGGCGTAGTGATGATTCGACGTCCCACTGCTGTTCTGAGGTGGGGTACTGAAAATAAACACCTTGAAGACTTCGGTATAGTATCGCAGGCCATTCGTGAACGCTTCGGTGTTGCACTGAGCGACGAAACGGTATCCGCCAGGGATCTCAACGAGGGGCGGCCTGTATGTCCGCTACCTGTATCGGTACCAGCCGCTCATAGCGACTATGTTGTCTATTCCGAGAGTTCACGCAAACGCCCGGAGATCCGGGCGCTTATCGAATGGTTGCTGTCTACAACGGGCCAGTCCGATCAGTAACCGTATCTCCGGCCATCGGTGAACTGAATGTTGGTGAGGATGCTGATGCCTTTATCAACATTGTATAGCTCAGAGCTCTTGATCAGCTCTGGGTCGCTGAAAGCTTTGCCTTTGGCGCGTCCCGTCTGAATTTGAATCATCTTATCGCGGATCGCCTGAATGTCAGCGTGCGTCATAGCCGGTACCTTGCTCGGATCCTCATCGGCGTGAGCACCGTAGACAATGGTTTGCGGAGTAATGACCTTCAATGTGGCGTTGAGCGGCGAGACATAGTCCTGTACATTCCCAGCCAGGAGCCAAGAAGGATAGATATGGTCGCCGGCCAGAAAGATATCGTGTTCCTCATCGTACAATCCATGATTTCTAAACGTGAAAACTTTTGCCCTCCTAAAGCTTCTAGTGAGTGCGATAGGGAGAAAATATTGTAAGGGGGGGCAGACGGCTCCGCGCTGGCTGATCTCGGTAACGCGGTGCCCTCTTGCGAATGACGTTGGTGTAGATGCGCAATTTCGCGGATTGGTCAAATTAGGATGGATGATGAGGGGCTGATATATTCTTTATTCTATTGACTACCGATGTCTGGCTTTCGTATGGATGAGCTACGCCGAATTGACCTGAATCTGCTGTTGACACTTCACGCGTTGCTCATTGAGAGACATGTCACAAGAGCATCTATAAGGTTGCATAAAAGTCAGCCGGCGGTGAGCCACTCGCTCGCACAACTGAGAGAACACTTCAACGACCAGTTGTTGATCAGGCGAGATGGATACATGGCTCTTACGGCCAAGGCGCAGGCTTTGATCATCCCGTTGGAGGCTGCGTTGCTCAGCCTGAACGGACTTCTGGGAGAGACAAACTTTAATCCAGAGACCGCTCGGGCTCGGCTTCGTTTATCTCTGTCGGATTACGCGGCGAAAACCATCTTGCCGTCCGTTGTTCGAAGAGTTCGGGCTGAGGCTCCAGGGTTGGAACTTGCGATTAGCCAAGCCAGCCGTGAGGCAATGAATGCGCAATTGGCTGATGGAGAGCTTGATCTCGCATTGGGGATCTTCCCTGACACCCCAGAAGAAATCATGGTTGAGAATCTTTTTCCAGATCAGTTCGTGAGCGTGGCAGACCAAGCAGCCATTCCAGTTGATCGAACTCTTACTCTAGATGAGTGGTTAGATCGCCCGCACGTGATGTTGGCTCTGCGCCCTGATGCAAATGACGAAATCGAGAAAACGCTGAGTGCGAAAGGTCTACGTCGATCCATCGCATTGGCGCTTCCTCATTGGACTGCAGCAGTCGAAATGATTGAGGGCACCGACCTGATCCTCACCATAGCGAGTAGGGCATTGATCAGTATGGATCGCTTCCCTAACTTGCACTGCTTTGAGCCGCCGTTGGAACTGCCTCGAATTTCTTATCAACAAGCTTGGCATGTCAGAAAGGACGCAGATCCAGCTTTGAAATGGCTGCGTAGATGCTTCGTTGAGTGCGGACAGCGAAGCGTCCACCGATAGTCGTCCATGCCGAACGGTGTGCTTTGGCTCAAACTGAGGCTGGTGGCCCTTTAAGCTCAATTTGGTTGCCATCTGGATCGAAGCAGTAGATGGATGGGCCATCACCTTCGGCGCCATAGCGCGTGACCGCTTTCTCGGCCCGAATCCCAAGTGAATGCAAGTGACCTAAAATATTGGCTTCGTTAAAGGGAGAAATACGTAGACAGAAATGATCCACGTTTTGATGATTGCGATCTGGAGTTCCTCCCGTTTGAATGCCGAGAGGCCCGTGAACATCTACTAGATCGATCATGGACGAGCCTGCGCCGAGGTGGATCATGCCCAGATCGTCTCGGCGTTTTTTTATCTGGCAGCCAAGAGTTCGAATGTAAAACTCAATACTGAGGGGCATATCTTGAACTCGTAGCACCACGTGGTCGAGATGCTTGATTTCGAATGGGATCATGAGAGTCTCCTGTAAGGTCATACGAGCGATGGGGCAATGCTCATGGTTGAGGCCCTAGTCTTTGCGTCGAAAATGCACAGGCCTTGCGGTGAAATTCATCTTGGAAGCGGAGGTCAAAAACACGTACCGAAAAATTCGGCCCAACGAAGCGAATTAGAATTTTCTAGTCGTTGGAGTAGGGCTAGCCAAAGCCTTCAGGGGGTGCCAGCGTGGCTAACAGTGTCGCGCTAACTAATGATAGACACTGTCACCGCTTCGGGTGTTACAGCATGGCGAGCCACCGGCATTGAGATCAGACCGAAACCAGAAACGGTAGATCAGCTCTGCGACTCGCCATGCAGTTTGTGGTAGCGAAAGGTTACTTAACTTTATCCAGCACTACCGGCATTTTACCGCTGAAGTCTACCCATGGATTGGTGCCGAGTAGGTTGGCATGAGGGACATCTGCTTTATAGCGCATGGTGAATTCCTTTGGGCCGTGACCATAGGCCACAATGAGTCCTTGCCTGGCATCCATGATCCCCGCGTGCATGCCGAGGCCGTGATAGCTCACACGTACAGCTCTGTCATTGAGTTCGATCTTCTCAACCTGGAATCGAGCAATCGAACCGTCCGGCATCGTGAAGCCCCAGCGGAAGGGACCTCCTGCGACAACAGTCATCACTTCATCGACGTCTGTTCCATCATCAGCAGAGTTCACATGCATCCGGCCATATTTTTCCAACACCGCTTTGTGCGTTTTGTCGTCCAAGGCCTTCATGTCGTAAACTTTTGGATAAGGGCCGAACCCTGTTTCCTCAGTCAGAACCCCTCCGCCTGGTACCGCAGGCTGGCGACCCGCAAGTTGGACTTGTTCCAGGAGTTGGCCGTTCGTAAGGCTGAAGACTCCGATCAGGCTTTTCTTCTCGTCTTCGGTTAAGGCTCTCTCATGAGATGTCGCGAGAACTGCTTTTGCCGATTCCGGGATATCGACAGTCGTTACATGTACGCCAATCGGTTTCAACGCCGCGTTGACATCGTTCACACCAACAATATCAGGTCGACCATCGCTGAATTTGAGGGAGACGACATCGCTTGCTACGGCGCTTGCCGTTGCGCCAATGGAAAGTGCCAGGGCGGTAGACGTGAGGATCTCTTTGACTTTCTTCATGATCTTTCTCCGTTTGATTTTTGGCGCTAGGCATCGCGCTGAAAGGATCGTCGGCCAAAAGCTACAGCAATGGAAATCGATAGTTCTCACTAGCCTTATGCAGGTCACGAATGATGCTGGCTTCTAACGCTTGCACTTAGAATCTAGCAACATTCGAGGTTTCTTCCGCCAGTTGGATCCGCTTTTACAACTCCAGCTACTATAAACGTGCCCTACAGTTCGAATCGGCTCACAAGCCCGTTGAGCTCTCCAGCCATCTGAGTCAGTAGCAGGCTGGTCTGAGCTGTGTCATGTGCTCCAGTGGCGCTTTGTTTGGCAAGAGCGCTTATATTCAGCAGGTTTCGATCCACCTCCCTGGCGACATTGGCTTGCTGCTCGGTCGCATTCGCGATGACCAGATTTCGCTCATTTATTTGTGACATATTTCTGGCAATTTCGCTGAGTGCATGCCTGGCGCCTTGAGCCCGTGCCAGCGTGTGATTTGCTTGAGCAGCGCTTAATTGCATAATTTCCACGGTGCTCTGCGTGCCCTGTTGAATCGATACCACCATGCCTTCAATCTCAGTGGTTGATTCTTGGGTTCTTCTTGCAAGGGCTCTGACTTCGTCGGCGACGACTGCGAATCCCCGACCGGCCTCGCCAGCGCGGGCGGCTTCAATTGCGGCATTGAGGGCGAGTAGGTTTGTTTGCCCTGCGATGTCACGGATGACGTCCAAGACCTTACTGATCCCTTGAGCTTGGCTTGCGAGGCTACAGGCTTGGTTGGAGGACGAGAGCACTTGGTCTACCAGGTGTTGAATGGCTTCGGTTGCTTGGGCAACCTGCTGCTCACCTTCTTTTGTGGATGCATTCAAACTTTGGGCCACTTGAGAAGTCGAGGCGGCACTTGCTGCTACATCTTCAACGGAACTGCTCATTTGGGTCACGGCGCATGCTGCTAGCTCAACCTCTTTCGTCTGCTGCCTCAACCCATCGGTACTCATGCGCATAGCCGAGTTCACTTGATCCGTTGCGACAGATAGCTGAGCTGCCGATTGCCCAATACATTTCAAGGTTTCACGCAGGTTGGACTGCATTGTGCTGAGCGCTTTGAGCAGATAGGCGGGCTCGTCCTTCCCGCCAGGCAAGATGTCACCTCGAAGATCTCCTTTCGCAATTTTTCTGGCGATGGAAAGTGCCTCATTGATCGGGATGATGATGCTTCGAGTGAGTCGCCATGCGAGGGCGAACGTAATCAGTATCACCAGGCTTATGCCCAAGCCTACTTGCCACAAAGATTGCCTGTAGATTACCTGAGCGGTAAGAGAGGCTGATTCGGCCCCCCTCTGGTTGTGCTCGATAAGCTCTATCAGTTGCTGTTCCAGGCTCGCACTGATTAGGGCCAAATTTTCATTGAGAATACGATAGGCATGTTGAGTTTGACCGCTACTAATTTTGGACTCGAGCAACGCAGTAATCTTGAGATATTCCGATATCTGCGACTTTAGAGTTTCGATTTGTTGTCGCTCATTATGTGTAGTCAATGTCAATTCGTACTGACTTACGTTTTCCTTAAGCTCACTACTTTCTGTCTTGATCGTTGCCGAGCTAGAATCCTGATGTCCCTCACGACTATCTACGACGAGCCGTAAACATTCTTGGCGTATGGCTGCGATGTTGTTAGAGATGTCATGCATTCGTTCGAAACCTGGTAACCAGACTTTCTCAATGACTTCAGTGCTCGCTCGCAGGCTCGCCATGCGATTTAGACAGAATATCCCAATGACCATTAACATGAGAGCAAGTATCGAAAAGCAGATTCCGGCTCTGCGACCTATTCGCATATTCCTCATGAACATGATCAACTCCTTTGGCGAGTGGGGTACCGCGAAAATCCGGCCAATGGTAGCTAGCAATCTAGGTGGAATGAGTTCGATACTGCGACATTCGCTTGTATGGGGTAGCACGCACTCGACACCGCATCATATTCCTCACGGCCCTCCTGTCAGGATTCCAAGTATGGATTGGAAAAATCTTTGAGTGCGGAGGGACTAAGATCGTGAATGTTTTGCGAGGTTTTGCAGGGAAAGTTGGTAGCTAATTTCTCGCTACTGATAACAACCATTCAATAAAACTAATTACCTCTGGTCGCTCCCTGCTGCCTTCGCTGCATATGCAGTAATAGCTGTGAAGCGCTGGGACGGTCAACGTTAGAGGTTGAACGAGCCGTCCGTCATCGAGATCGCGCGCAGAGACAATTTCATCACTCAGCGCCACTCCAAATCCATCCCTCGCAGCCTGTAGAACCATTCCGAAATCGTCGAAATAGATATCCGAATCTCCACCCTGGCTGGACCGTGCTTCTGCAAGCCAGCGCCGCCATTGCGTACCGTCGTCCTCATGAAGCAATCGGTGGTGGCTGAGATCCGCAATGCTTCGTATTGCGTGTTGCCCCCTCAATAGCTGAGGGCTACAGACGGGAGTAAGGCGAATACCGTGGAGTAGTCGCCACCAAAACCCTGACCATGGAGGGGTGCCGTACACCACCGCAACGTCGGCTTTGCGCCAGTCAACTTGCCCTGTGCTACCGGCGCTGATCACGTTCAGTTTTATATTTCTATTCTCTTCCATGAAGGCGAACAGTCTCGTTGCGAGCCACGTGATTCCATGTACCCGTGGAATAGACAGCGTCAGCTGGACTGGCTTAACCATGTGCGCGTTCGTACGCAGGGTGTGAACGGCAACTTCAAGTTCGCCAATTGCGCTCGCGACATGTTTCTGCAGCACCTTTCCTGCCTCTGTAAGGACGAGTTGCCGCCCTTTTTTCTCCATTAGGTCAATGCCCAGGCAGCCTTGAAGCACCTTCAATTGCTGGCTCACAGCTCCGGATGTCACATGAAGCTCCACGGCTGCGGCAGCTACGTTGCCGAGTCGGGCTACGCTTTCAAAAACCCTAAAGCTGTGAAGAGGGGGCAAGCTCATGGTGCGCACCTATATATTAGAAAAACTTACGTTTTTGCGTTTAGAAAGGATAGCTTGATTGCGTAAGCCTTGCCAGCCACTATGAATGTGCCCACAGAAATGTACTCCTACTAAACAATAAAACCGGAGATCAGCATGAAGAGCCTTCCTAGTCCTTTGGTCCTTGCACTCACTATCGCGTTCTGCAGTAACAGTTGGGCGATTGAGAGCGGCGAGGCCCCGACATTCACCGCCAACGGGTCTTTGAAAGTCTGCACCGCAGGTGAGTTTCCTCCAATGGAGTTTTATGCGAATCCGGGTGATACGGAAATGGTCGGGTTTGAAGTTGATGTCATTAACGCACTGGCCAAAAAATGGAATGTGAAGCCAACATTGGTCGTTGGGGACTTTAAAAGTCTTCTGCCTTCTTTGGACTCACAGCGTTGTGACCTGGTCATAAGTGGTATTTCCATTACGAAAGATAGATTGAAGCGTTACGATGGGGTTGCCTATTTTAAAACATCAGTGGTGATGGTGACGTCAGCAAAAAATAGTGATATCAAACAGCCTGAGGACTTATCAGGAAAGTTGGTTGCTCTGGAAGCCGGTACTACTTATGAAAGTATCGCCGGGCAGCTGAATGAGAAACTGATCGCACAAGGCAAGAAACCCGTGGCAATTCAAACTTATCCATCAGCCTCTGCGGTGATTCAGCAAGTTTTGGTTGGCCGTGCAGCGGCAACGATTACGCAGGACACCACGGCGGCTTACCGCAGCAGCCAGCTCCCAGGGCAGCTTAGCATTCCTTATAGCTATGGAGATGCTAACTACTTCGGTATCTATATGCGGCAAAGTGCAGGTGATAAGAGTCAGGTTCAACAGGCAATTTCTCAGATGCAACAAAGTGGGGAGTTTGGAGCTCTTCTAACTAAATGGAATCTCCCTAGTGATTCGACTGACTTCAAAGTCGCAGATCAATAAGGCCGCAGATCATGATGTTTGACGTTTCTCTTTTTACCACCGCTCTGCTTGGACGCCCATTAGCAATTGGCGCCTTGCTGACGATAAGCCTATCAGTATCCGTGATGGCTGTTTCGCTGGCAATTGCCATGTTCACGGGGCGGTTGGCTACATCGAAAAATAAAGCGGCTCGCTGGACTATTGCTGTGTATGTCTGGTTATTTCGAGGCGCTCCTGCTTTGTTGGTGTTGTTGTTCATATGGAATGGTTTACCTCAAATCTTCCCAGGATTTCGAGGAGATTGGTTTACACCATTTCTTGCAGCTTTTATTGCTTTGACGCTAATTCAGATTGCGTACTTAACCGAAATTTTTCGCAGTGCATACTCTGCTGTCAACGTGGGGCAGCGTGAGGGAGCTTCAGCGCTAGGTCTACACAATGGTCAAATGTTTTTTCTAGTGATTCTGCCTCAAGCGATGCGTATAGCCCTGCCTGCACTGGTTAACGAGTTTATTTCGTTGCTGAAGTCGACTTCGCTGGCGACGATAATTTCGCTGTCGGAGTTGATGACCGTGACACAATTTGCCATTGCCACCAGCTTCCAGTTCCTGGAATGGTACAGCGCTGCGCTCGTCTATTATCTCGCGATGGTCTCTGTTTTAACAGCAATTCAGATTCGTATTGAACGTAAACTTTCGCGCGGGCACCGTGCCGCCGTATAAGTAAAATAATTAGGTGACCTATGAATATGGAAGCTATCAAGCCGGTTGGTGTCCGATCTGAGCAGGTTGCGCCAGTGCTTATTCATATTGAAAAGCTCAATAAGTGGTACGGCGATTTTCAGGTGTTGAAGGATGTGAGCCTCGAAGTTCGAAAAGGCGAGCGCGTAGTTATTTGCGGCCCTTCAGGTTCGGGGAAGTCCAGCCTGATTCGATGCATAAATCGGCTCGAAGAGCACCAAGAGGGAAGTATTGTTGTAGATGGTGTTGAGTTGAGTAGCAAACTGAAGCGCATCGATAAGATTAGAAGTGAAGTTGGTATGGTGTTCCAGCATTTTAATCTGTTTCCGCATTTGACTATCTTGGAAAACTGCACGCTCGCACCGCGTTGGGTTCGCAAGATATCTCGCAAGGATGCCAACGAATTAGCTATGCACTTTCTCGAAAGGGTACGCATTCCTCAAAAAGCCCATGATTATCCAAACCAGCTTTCGGGCGGACAGCAACAGCGAGTGGCAATTGCTCGAGCGCTCTGCATGAATCCCAGGGTGATGTTATTTGATGAGCCAACTTCAGCGCTCGATCCAGAGATGATTAAAGAAGTATTGGATACGATGATTTCTCTTGCTGAAGAGGGGATGACCATGGTGTGTGTTACTCACGAAATGGGATTCGCTCGAAAAGTGGCAGACAAGGTTGTATTTATGGATGGCGGGCAGATTTTGGAGAGCGGCACACCGGATAATTTGTTTGGTGCACCTCGGCACGCGCGAACCCAAGGTTTTTTAAGTCAACTGCTAAGTTAAGGAGCGAACGTGAATACATGGTTCGTAAAAGAGAAGTTGGGAAACAATATTACTCTGATAACCGAGCCATTTGTCCATCCCTACTTCTCGGCAAACATTTTCCATGTGAAGGGCCGTGATAAAGACCTCGTGGTGGACTTTGGTATGGGGATTCTGCCGTTGGTGCCCGCCTTGGAATTGGAGCCTGGAAAACCAGTCATTGCGGTTGCAACTCATATTCACGCAGATCATGTGGGTGGCTTCCATGAGTTTCCGGTCAGATTGGGGCATCCTGCAGAGGCTCGTGAATTTGCGGGCATGCTGGAGCACGAGACTTTAGTTTCGGTGTTCAGAACGCTAAAGGATCCGGTGCGCAAAAGCCCGATACATGGATGGAATATTCAAGACTACGGAATCAGTGAGGCACCCTTAACACTAGCCGTTGAAGAAGGCTACGTCATCGAACTGGGTGATCGAAGTTTCAAGGTTCTACACATGCCTGGTCATACCCATGGCTCGATTTGCTTGCTTGATGAAAGTAGTCAAGAGATTTTTACCGGCGACGTAATTTACAAAGGCGGGTTGGTCGACAATCTTGATTGTTCGAATCGCGATCTTTACAAATTGACGATGGCCCGTCTGAGGGATATGAATATTCGTTTTGCTTACGGTGGGCATGGCGGAGTCATGACTGGCGAGGAAGTGAAGGAAATCGCTACTGCATATATTGAAGGTAACTCTAAGGAAGCTAAGTTGGACTGACTGCTAATAGTGTTGGCTTGCATTTTTGGCGTGGCAAGATCTTCAAAAAAATATTAAATAGTGCGAATGTGTTTTCGTAGCGTGATTTGCTTTGCCGAAAAATGGATTTTGTATTTTCTAGGGAGTTAATAACTCGGCTGGGTATAAACGCTTGCTGTTCTAAAATAAATAAAATAGGAGCGCAGTATGTCGTTTAACAAACAAGCCGTTATCATGGCGGTTATTAGCAGCATGTCCTGTGTTGCCTTGGCTGACACCAACTCCGATCAAAAGCCTGCTACAGGCACTCGAGTTAGTGAGCAGTCTCAGGCGGAGGGTTACTTGGAAGGGCAGAGCCTCACCGGGTTGACTAAAAACTGGTATTCAAATGAGCTCAGGTACAACGGTGAGGCATTTCGCTATCAAAAACACGGTCAATTTCAACCGACGAGGCGCCGTATTAACTGGGTACAAGGTACGATCCTCGATCATACATCAGGATTCACCCAAGGTACGGTAGGTTTCGCGACTCAAGTCGCCCTCTACAATACCGTTGCGCTAGACCGCAGTCGAAAAGACATTGCTAATGGGTCTAACCGGACGCTCGCCGAAAACAATGGCGATGCTGTTGATCAGTGGAGTAAATTAGGTCTTGCCAACGCCAAGATGCGTATATCAAATACGACTGTAACTTTAGGCCGGCAAAGCTTTTCCAGTCCTACAGTCGAAGTTATGCCGACTCGGGCTCTTCCTTCCAGCTTTCAAGGTGTCTCCGTGCACAGTGCGGAGTTTGATGACGTGTCGTTGGATTTTGGATCGTTTGACAGGGTCTCTCCGCGCACTGAGCAAAGCCTGGCAAAGTTTAGGGGGGAGTACCAGGCTATATCTGCCGAAGCAGACCGGGTTAATGTATTCGGTGTGAGCTACAAGCCGGTGAAAAATCTCTCTACCAGTTTTTACGCCACCCAGGTGGAAGATTTTTGGAATCAATATTATATCGGTGCAAGTCACGATCTGGGCGATGCTTCGAAACTTGGTTTGAATACCAGTTTGAATTATTATAAAACTAAAGATTCTGGTCAAAAAAAGCTGGGCGATATCGATAATGACGCCTACAGTCTCGCTTTTGCGCTAAAACACCTTGGGCATACTCTCACGTTGGCGTATCAGCAAATAATTGGTGATGAGTATTTTGATTATCTCCATGAGACGGGTGGGATCTATCTCGCAAACGCAGCGCTTTCCGACTATAACGGCCCCAACGAAAAGTCACTACAACTCTCGTACGCTGTCGATATGGCGCAATACGGAGTGCCCGGCTTGAAACTGAGCGTTTATCACATTCGTGGATGGGACATTGATGGTACCAATTATAAAGGCACTGCTTACGATGTCCGAAGTCAAGATGGTGAACGTCATCATGAGTCCGGTGTCGGGGCTTTTTATGTTATCCAAAGTGGTCAGTTAAAAAGCTCATCTGTTCGCGCGCTTTACACAAAGCATACAGCTTCACAATTTCAAGCGGATGGAAATGTCGGCGAGTTTCGTTTAGTCACAACCGTGCCATTTTCATTGTTTTAAGGTTTCTCTTAGCAACGGTCTGTAAAGGAGATTGTCATGATCGTAGATAATGTTCAGTGCCACTCAGTACTTCCTGTCACCGAAGCTCTAAGCGATAAAAGTATGTGCGTTCCGAGCTGGGTTGATGAGTGCGTATCAGCAATTGAAAAAAATGCCATCTCTTTGCGGCATGAGATCCACCAGCATCCTGAGTTGGGGAACATGGAGATCAACACCGCAAAATTGGTTGCAAATCTAATGCTGGCACTCGGCATTCAGGTGCAAACAGGAGTTGGTAATACTGGCGTTGTTGGAATCTTGCAGGGCGATACTCCTGGGCCGGGTGTCGCTCTCAGGGCGGATATGGATGCCCTTCCAGTCGAGGAGCTAACCGGGCTCCCATTTGCGAGCAAGGATGTTGGCCTTTACCACGGTGAAACTGTTCCTGTGATGCATGCATGTGGCCATGATGCCCATACTGCAATCTTGATTGGGGCAGCGATGGTGCTTGCGGCCAACAAAGACAAAATCGAAGGCACTGTAGTCTTCATCTTTCAGCCTGCGGAGGAGGGGGCGGCGGATGTTGACGATTTTGACAACACCGTAGTGATTGGTGCTAGAGCTATGATTCGTGACGGCGTATTGGATAATCCCAAAGTCGAGGCGATTTTCGGATTACACGTTCTTGCAGGCTACCCAACGGGACATATTTTCTATCGGCCCGGCCCTGTATTAAACAGTAACGATGGATTCCGAATCACTGTCAAAGGCAATCAAACTCATGGATCCTCACCGTGGACTGGCTCTGATTCGATTCTGGCAAGCGCCAAAATTATCGATGGTCTCCAGACCCTCATAAGTCGAAAGTCTGACCTTTCGAAAGGGACCGGGGTTGTCAGTGTCGGTTCTATACATGGAGGAACTGCGGAGAATATTATTCCTGAGTCTGTGTTGATCACTGGAACTATCCGTACCAATAGTCCAGATATTCGTAAGCAGATTCTGGATAATATGCCGCCGCTGGTTGAGCATATTGCTACAGCGTTTGGCACAGAAGCGGCGGTTAAAATCGCAGCGTATGGCCCTGTGACGGTGAATGATCCATACCTTACCAATTCTATGTTGCCAGCTTTAGACGCCGCAGCTCCAGGAAAAGTGCATCTTATGCCGAACTGCCTAGCACCAAGTGAGGATTTCTCTTATTTTTCTGAGCGTATTCCAGGGCTCTATGTTTTGGTGGGGGCGACACCTGAAGATAAAGATATGGCAAGCGAACCTTTCAATCACAGCCCCCACTTCACTGTGGATGATGCCACCCTTGCAACTGGGATTAAGGCTCACATTCAGTTTGTTCTTAATTACCCGAATCTCTTGATGTGCAAGTAGGATTCATAAGATAAATTTCATGTTTGTTTGAGTTGCTGAGGCTTTTTTTGGGTAAGTTGGTGTTTGATTTCGCGTAGTGCTCAGGATAAGGGAGGAGGGATGGCGTTCGATTTTAAGTTTATAAATGGTAGCCGAGTTCGAATGTTGCTTGTGATCGAGCCCGCGTCTCACGAATATTGGATTGCCAGCCAAGCCACTGCGCGTATATCGACACCTCAAGCCAATATCAGCGATATTGACTTTGAAATCACTCCAGGTGGGATAGTCGCTTATATTCCAGATGGTATCAACGTTAAAATTTTTCTTGATGATGTAGAGCTCACTGAACCAAAGAAAACTCGTAAAATGGTTGTAAGACTCGATAATCCTATGCGTTAAAATATCGGGGTCGTAAGTGACCCCCTTGTCTCCTTAGATTGCCTTAGAGCGGGCTTGTGCGTTTGATTGATGGCAGACCTTTGCCGTCAGTAGATACGGCTTAAAGCAGCAGTCGATGTCTCCGAAAAAATCCACGGCGATTCAAGGCAAGTACCTTGTGTTGCGCTTATGCATCCGACAGACCAAGGCGGTCGGAGTAAGCCAGTTCCCGACCTCCATGCCTCGGTCTTTACGTTCGAACTACTTTGCCGACGTTTACAGTACCTCTATCCATAACGCACCTTTGCCCGATGCTGCTTCACCGACACGTTTCAAGGCGCCGTTATTGCTGATTGCGTAAGTGCCGACTTTTTCGCTTTTCTCGCCCGTTACCAGCAGCCAGCGCCCGTTGGGTGAAAAAGCAATATTGCGCGGCTGCTTCTCTTCCTCCGGTAGTTCTCGAGAACACTCAATCCGCCTGCAAATGTCGAAACGGAGCTGCTGGTGCGTAAGCGTCCGGCGAACTCACCTTCCGAACGCCAGCTTTAAGGGCGATGGTGTCCGCGTATTTTTAAGCGGACGCGATCACCCTTATCGACAAGATTTCCATGCGCCAGCGAAACTCTTTTCCGAACCCATTCAAGGGCTAGGTCGTTCAGGAATGCTTGCAACCCGGAGCATCCGTTTCCAGCGTCGCCATCAGCCACGGTATCAACGCTAACGTCATCCGCAAATGGATGCGAGATCAGTCCACGACCTCGCTGCCGGCATTCGTCCAATTAAAGCCTGCCCCCAAGCGGCCAACCGAAGCGTCGGCGACCATCGAACTGTCTATGGCCGGTCAATCGATCCTGTCGTCGCCTTTAAGCGGATCTGGCAAGCTCGGCGACATGACTTCGATCCCACACCCCTATCAACTCAATCCTGGGCAACTGCGCGCCGAGTCTGCGCAGTTGCTGTAACTTCTTTCGGCGCTCGATAAACAAGTCGAGACGATGGGCACACCGTCCAGGTCATGGGCAAGAAGATCCATCACGACAAGACACTGATCGAAAAGCTCAGTCACGAGATAACGCAGCTCAAACGCTTCAAGTTCGCCAAGCGCAGCGAGCAACTCAGCCCGGAGCAAGCCAGCTTGCTCGATGATTTGATCGATACCGATATTGCCGCGATTGAAGCTGAACTTGAATCGTTGCAGGTCATAGCTCTTCGGTACAACAGTCCGGTGATTACAGGGGGCGACAACAGCGTGAACTATCAAGGCGGTTTCCCTGATCTCGAGACGTTTAAGGCTAACCGTCCGAACATCAGTGGTGAGCAATACGCTGAAATCAAGCACAGTATGACTTACGAAGAGGTTTTGGACATTGTGAAGATTACGGGCAAAGAGTCAGCCAGCCTTGGCAGCTCCGTCGTTTACGCCTGGGGCAATGAGCTATACGTCTACATGGTGGTTACGTTGATAGACGGTAAGGTGCAGTCCAAAGGGCGCTAATGAGTTGGATCTCAAGCGCATGTCATTCAGATGTTGATGCCCTTGTGATGGACTGATCCGTAAACCTTCTGGTCACCAGATCATTCCTTTGGACTTGAAAAGCCGGAAATTCGGAAACGCGCAGTGGTTATCAGTATCCTTTTGAGCTCGATGAACACTGCGGTGAAAGGCGGTATTAAAAGGTTTGGCGTTGCGCCTCTTTCAGGTGTGTGCAAGTCCAGCGAGTCGCGCTGAGAAATAACCAATACGGTCAGTACCGAACGTGCGAACTAGCAAAGTATGCTCATGGCTTTTCAGGTCCCAGAGAAAAATGAAACGCTATACGACGACATTCAGCGGCGCGTTCGGATCTTGCTCAAAAGGAGGAGCGTCCACCCGTACCCTAGGGCTTCACCTTTGCCAGTTGGCACGGCAGGGTAGTGCAGGGCTTAGACGATGGCTGCCTGTGGTAATACATGAAGAACTAAAAAATCACCTTACGTGAGTAAGGTGGCTAAAGTTTTTACCACGTGGAGTAAAACACGACAGTCAATCAGCCATCCGCATATTTGAATAGCAGGCCAATGGTTGAGGAGTAGTCATTCTTCGAGGTCGATTATAATCCTCAGTAATGCGAGTTATTGTTGCTTAAAAATGAAAATGACTTTCGCTACCCCAGCGGAAGATAAATATTGCTTAATAGATTAAAAGGCACGCTCCATTCATATACTTTTCATTGCGTAAAGGATGAATGCCACAAAGCATCACTGCAATTGATAATGATCGATAACGCTGTCCAGCGCCCGAACGATGTAGGCTGTGTAACCATTCCCATATTGATGAGCACTCTATGCACTCGCTTGCGTATGAAGATCTGAACGCCCAGGACATCCCCACCTGCCTCGGTCGTTTGCGAGTACGCAGTATCGGGCATGGTGAGTCGATAGTGTTGTGGTCCAGCCTACTGATGAATGGACGGATGTGGATGGCCCAGGTTCATCATTTCAGCAAACGGTATCGGGTCATCCTGATCGACCCACCGGGTCATGGCGACAGCGCAACACTAGAGCGGGCCTTTACCTTTGCAGATTGCGCGCAATGTGTTGTCGACGTACTAGATGTAATGGGTGTTGAAAGAACCCATTTCATCGGCAACTCCTGGGGCGGCATGATCGGAGGAACCTTCGCAGCGGTGCATCCCGCCAGGGTCCACGCTGTCGTGTTGATGAACTGCACGGCATCACCGGCTGGTTGGAGGCATCGATTGGAATTTCCGCTGCTGGCGCGGGTGATCAGGCTATTAGGTGGATTTCGTGGCATCATGATCTCTGTTGCCACCCGTGCGTTTGTCGGACCGACTACCGAGCGTGAAAGACCTCATGTCATCTCCCATATCCAGCAGGCACTGAAGACCTGCGACGTCGAATCGATCGCATGGGCAGTCGAGAGCGTGGTGCCCAGACGTCCCGATCAACGTCCTCTTTTTTCGGCAGTCCGCTCGCCTGTCCTAGTGGTGGCGGGGAAAGAGGATCGTACCTTCGCGGTCAGCGAAACCCTAGCCATGGCGCGGTCCATCCCAGGGGCTGAATTTGTGGTGATTGAACGAACAGCGCATTTGGCCGCATTGGAAAATCCGGATGAGGTTAATGCGCTGATTGATCGGTTTCTGAAGGACGTTATTGGTCGGGAGTTGTTAGTGGATGCCACCTGCTAAAATTACAGGTCATTCCGCCTTTTTTGGGGTGTTTAAGAGCTTCAGGGATTCTGTGTCGCAAGAAACTTCACCTCTGGCAGATTGATGTCAGGCAGGTCGCTGGTCATAAACTCCAGCAGTTCGAAGATCTTTCCCTTGCGCCGGCTTTCGCGGTCGGCGCGCGCCGAGTTGGAATCCGATATGGCGGCATGCTCAGTGTTTCTCTGTTGCGGGAGGGATGCCTCCAGGATCAACCTCCCGAGGAAAGCTCCTTATCCCCTTCGTTCACCTGAGTGAAGCACTCGAGCTCAATTCCATGAGGCCGAGCGAGGTCGCCTGGCGTAGAGCCTCAATTGTTGCGGTGTCGTCGCGATGCGCTGCTCTACAAAACGTAAACCTTCTCGCATCATTTCACCGGCATTTTGATAACGACAGGACTGGACCAAGTGTCTGATTGAAGATCTCGTCCGTCTGTCGGACCGAAAATCTTCAGACTTAATCAACCGGCGTGGGCTGACAGTGCTACATAGGTTTATATGGTGCTCGAATCACGTAACAGTGTGGACTTTCAGGGGGAAAGCGAGGTAAGCGCGCGGGGATCACAGGTTGCGTGTAAGCGTCTGCCAAACACATCTTGGTTGATCACCGCGTTCTGTCTGGCCTCAGGGAATTTTCCCCGCAGATACCCCGAGCCGTACGAATGGTTATTATGCTTTGCTTATCAACGTCCTTTACCGGCCCTTTGTGCAGGAGATACAAATTGAGCATTGATTGGATCAACTTCACGCCATGGACTTCATTGTGCGGTGGAGCCTTAATAGGAATGGCCGTCAGCTTGTTCATTCTCGCAAATGGCCGTATCGCAGGCATCAGCGGCTTGCTTGGAGGCGTGATGCAATTTCCCAGTGAAGGCTGGAGCGAGAAAGCATTGTTTCTGCTTGGCCTTGTGATTTCACCATTGTTGTGGGGCGCGTTCACTGTCTTGCCAAAGATAGCGATTAATACAGAGTGGCCTGCCCTAGTCATAACGGGTCTGCTCGTTGGCGTGGGAACGCGTTACGGTTCGGGCTGTACGAGCGGCCACGGAGTATGTGGGGTCTCCCGACTATCACCTCGCTCCATCGTAGCAACAGCGTGCTTTATGACTACTGGATTTGCGACGGTATACGTCAGTCGCCATGTGCTGGGAGTTTAAAGATGATCAAATTAACTGCATTTTTTGCAGGCTTGATATTTGGATTGGGTCTGCTACTGGCAGGCATGGCGAACCCCGCTAAAGTATTGGCCTTTCTTGATGTGGCTGGGGCCTGGGATCCGTCACTCGCACTGGTAATGCTAGGGGCGATCTCAGTAGCGGTCATCCCTCTGAATTGGGCGCGTAAGAAAAGGCGAACTTTACTGGGAGCCCGCATGCAGCTACCACTGAAAAACGAGTTGGACGCACGCTTGATTGGTGGCAGCCTGTTGTTCGGTATAGGGTGGGGAATTGCGGGAATCTGCCCTGGGCCAGCAGTCGCTCTTTTACTTACCTGGCATTGGAAAGCCCTCATATTCTTTTTAGCCATGCTGGCTGGCATGTACTTTTTTTCCATTCTGGAAAGTCGACGCGCGTCTTAATTAGCTGATGGCTATGGACAACATGCTCCTAGCTATGTGCTGCTATCACGCTTTGCGTGATTAGATCGGCTGCCAACTATGCGGCAGCAGCTGATCGATTTCACTCGCGTGCTGCGTCGGCAGGCGCGTGAGGACATCTTTAAGATACGCGTACGGATCATGCCTGTTGAGCCGCGCGGATTGGATCAAGCTCATGATCGCTGCCGCCCGTTTTCCACTGCGTAGCGACCCTGCAAAGAGCCAGTTCTTGCGTCCAAGAGCCCAAGGTCGGATCTGGTTCTCTGCCCAGTTGTTGTCTATGGGTACGGCCCCGTCATCGAGGTATCGCGACATCGCTGTCCAGCGTTTCAGGGCGTAATCCAGCGCCCTGCTGATAGCCGAACCTTCGGGCACGAGATCACGCTGGACGATCATCCAGGCATGCAGCCTATCCATCACCGGTACGGCTTTTTCTTGCCGTATTCGCCGCCGTAAATCAGGTTCTAAGTCGCGGACTTCGCTCTCCACTTCGTAAAGCAACTGGATATAGCGCAGCGCCTGCTCGGCGAGCATACTCTTGTTGGTGGTATGCAATTCGAAGAACTTGCGCCGCGCATGGGCCATGCACCCGATCTCGGTCACTCCGAGTTCGAAACTGGCCTTGTAGCCGCCAAAATCATCACAAACCAACTTACCCTTCCAGTCTTGCAGGAAGTTGCGAGCATGCTCTCCCGCACGGCTGGGGCTGAAGTCATAAACCACCGCTGCCAAGTCCGAAAACTGGCTGGTGGCGTAGGCCCAAACATAAGAACGGTGGGTTTTCTTTGAGCCCGGAGCGAGCATCTGCACGGGTGTTTCATCAGCGTGGACGACCTGCTGCCCGAGCACCACGTCACGCAGCGCGTCGACCAGCGGCTGCAACTGCACGCCGGTTACGCCAACCCATTGCGCCAATGTTGAACGTGGAATCGCCAAGCCTGCTCGACCGAAGATCGATTCCTGACGGTAAAGCGGCAGATGGTCAGCAAACTTGGCAATCATTACGTGTGCAAGTAGACCCGCAGTCGGGATGCCCTTATCAATAACCTGCGCCGGAACCGGTGCCTGGATCAGCGTTTCGCAGTCATCGCAGACCCACTTGCCACGGACATGGCGTTCGACGGTGAACACGCCGGGCGTGTAGTCCATTTTCTCGCTAACGTCCTCACCGATGCGCTTGAGGGCGCAGCCGCATGGGCAGTGAGTGTTGTCCGGTTCGTGATGGATCAGTGTGCGTGGAAACTCAGCCGGTAATGCAGTGCGCTTGGGTTTCTGCTTTTTCTCGGTCGCCGCTGGCACTGTCTGCAAGGCCTGAAGCTCTGCTTCAATCGCTGCGATATCGGTATCGATCAGGTCATCGAGCAAACTGGCCTGCTCAGGATGCATCTGCTCACTGCGCTTGGCAAACTTCAAACGCTTGAGCTGGGCGATCTCGTGGGTCAGTTTCTCGATCAGCGTTTGGTCGCGGTTGATTTTCTTGCCCATCGTGTCGACTTGCGACAGCAACTGCGCTGCCAAAGCACGCAGTTGGTCGGGGCACATTTGGTCGAGATTGGGAGAAGAAGTCATGCGCCGGATTTTGCCAGAGCAGGCGCTTCGCGGCGATAGACCGATAGGCTAATGGCAGCCGTTAAAGCAGTGTGATCGAGCCTCCAGAACCTGCGCGTTGCCATGGCAGACCCAGCACCAATGCCTGAAGTTGCTCGGTATCCAGTTCCATCTCAGAACCATGGCGAATGCCAGGCCAGTGGAACTTGCCTTGATTCAACCGGCGCGCCGCCAGCCATATTCCAAAGCCGTCATGCACCAGCACTTTCATGCGATTGGCGCGGCGGTTGGCGAACAGATAAGCACAGTGCGGCTGCGCCGCACCGAACACGGCGATCACCTTGGCTAACGTCGTTTCGGTGCCTGCGCGCATGTCCATCGGTACGGTGGCGAGCCAGATGGAGTCAATGCGGATCATCGCAAAAGGTCTCGAAGAAAGGTCGCGCAGGCAGTAGCATTTTCAGTGGGCCAGTTCACTTTGACTGTGCCGCGCGGGTGCTGTATTTCAACGTAGATATTCGATGAATATGAGTGGGACTTTGCCCCGGCCAACGGCACGGGTAACGGAATAAATGCAGATTGTAGCGCTGTGCTTTTCTGCGCTTGCAGCCGAATCCATTTGTGGACGAGGTTTGCGTTGAGGTTATGGCTGAGTGCGATGCTGGCAATCGAAGCGCCGGGCTGGCACACTCTTGAATGACATGGGCTTTGAAGGACTTTGAATAGGAACGGCGTGTTGGCTGCATGAAATACCCGCTTAAAAGGCTAGAACTGGTGCCCACTTAAATTCAAGGGCACACCATGGCTTAGCTTTGCGGGGCTGGGTAGATGCCTTGGCCGGACGCATACGGTTGCGTAACGGCATCCAGCTATGCGGCAACAGCTCCGCGATCTCGCTCGCCCGTTGCGTTGGCAGTCGCAGGAGTACGTCCTTCAAATAGGCCCGATGAGTCTGTCGTCGATTTTGGCCTGATCTGGCAAAGTCGGCGCGGGTCTGCAGCACAGCACTGGCACGAATGGCTGCCCGCACTGCCGACGCAGCGGGCGATTGCAATCAATCATGTCGTCACCTTACTAGTTTCGGGGAGGGCTTTCGGGCCCTGCTTGATTGAGTTGAAGTCGCTTCTGCACTCGAAGCAGGCATATTTCAGTTCGACCCAGTTTCCGCAAGTCACATGCAACATGCGCCAACCCGCTTCGCCTGCTTGCGAGGCAGGCAGCCACTTTCTGCCCCAGTCTGACATTGCCATGATGGCGGGATACAGGGCTGCACCTCGCGAGAGAAGCCTGTAGCCGTCGTCGCGTCGGCAAGCCATTCCGGCCTGCTGCAAGAGTTCAAGTCGTCCTGAAAGTATGTTTGGGGCGATATCAAGGATCGATTGCAGGTCGTTAAACCGCCGAACGCCAAACAGGAGTGCGCCAATTATTAGGCTGCTCCATCTGTCGCGTAGCCACTCTTCGGCGCTAAGGGACAGAGGAGGCATGACTCTTTCCTTGCTGGCCAGTGTGTGGCGTGTCCTTCTGTAGGATTTAAGAGGTGGAATGGTTTCGGGCAGCTGCTGATAAAGTAATGGCTTTACGTTTCCCAGTGATAGGGGTTCGTTACAGTGCCGACACAAGACAATTAGCTTTAGCCCCACCTTGCAGTGGCGGCATTTAAGGCGCGTGAGGCTTGTTGCTTGAGGCTGGTCGCTCTCTGGCAACCACTCATGATTCCATTGTTCTAGGAGAACAAGTGTCGGTTTGAGTGCGTCACCCATCGGAGTGAGCATGTACGTTACTACGATGGGCAAGGGTTTTTGGTCAATAAAAAACTGGGCGTGAAGAGCGCCAAAGAGCTGAATGGTGCAACATTCTGCATCCAGGCGGGGACGGTCACCGAGCTGAACCTTTCAGATTACTTCCGTGCGAACAAACTGAAATTTACCCCCATCTCATTTGATACCTCTGACGAGAGCTTCAAGGCGCTCGAAGCTGGGCGCTGCGACGTGCTGACCTCTGACCAGTCGCAGTTGTATGGGCAGCGATTGAAACTTGCGACGCCTGATGACTATGTCGTGCTACCGGAAGTTATCTCGAAAGAACCCCTTACTCCTGCGGTAAGACGAGGTGACGAGGAGTGGTTTACGGTGGTGCGCTGGACGTTAAATGCAATGCTCAACGCCGAAGAGCTGGGCATCACTTCCAAAAATGTGGCCGAGCAAAAGCAGAGCACCAACAATCCTGATGTTGCACGGGTGCTGGGAAGCGAAGGTACGTTGGGTAAGGATCTGAATCTACCGAACGACTGGGCCTTCCAGATCGTCAAGCAGGTAGGCAACTACGGTGAGTCGTTTGAGCGAAACCTGGGTGATGGCAGTGACTTGAAGATCAAGCGCGGGCTGAACGCGCTGTGGAACAAAGGTGGCATTCAGTACGCAGCACCTGTTCGCTAAAGTCTATTGCGCCCGGCCGCAGGCCGGGCGTTTTCTTGTTTGTCCTGCCGGTGTACCTATGCAAATGAACAATGGCTCAAAGCGCCTGGTGTCATTTAATGATCCTGTTATGCGCGCGCTGCTTTTCCAGATCATGATCGTTGCCGCCGTGCTTGCGATGGGGTGGACGCTCTACCAAAATACCTACACAAACCTTGTGCATCGCGGAATTACTTCTGGCTTTGCATTTCTTGAGAACAGTGCTGGCTTTGGCGTTGCGCAGCATCTGATTTCGTATGTGGAAGCAGCTCCTACGCGCGTGTTTTCGTCATAGGTCTATTGAACACGCTGCTGGTGACCTTCATCGGTGTCATCCTGGCGACCATCCTCGGTTTCATCGTCGGCGTGGCCCGCCTGTCGAAGAACTGGATCATCGCCAAGGTGGCGACGGTGTATGTGGAGGTCTTTCGCAACATCCCGCCGCTGCTGCAGATCCTGTTCTGGTACTTCGCGGTGTTCCTGACCATGCCAGGGCCGCGCAACAGCCATAACTTCGGCGATACCTTCTTCGTCAGCAGCCGGGGCCTGAACATGCCGGCGGCGTTGATGGCCGAAGGGTTCTGGCCGTTTGTGGTCAGCGTGGTGCTGGCGATCGTCGCCATCGTGCTGATGACCCGCTGGGCCAACAAGCGTTTCGAAGCGACCGGCGAGCCGTTCCATAAATTCTGGGTCGGCTTGGCGCTGTTCCTGGTGATCCCGGCGGTGTGCGCACTGATCTTCGGCGCGCC